>JALVDE010000246.1 GCA_027009375.1 Gammaproteobacteria bacterium | reverse complement strand
TCACCGGCAATAATTTTATTAGGCATGGATTCCAGTACCCGCTCCAGCACTTCTCTTTCCCGGGGTGTCAGTTTATCCAGATTCTGCCGGACGGCATCAATACGCTTCTGCTTTTCACGTTTATCATTATCATAACTCAGGGCATTCTGAATACGCTGCAGCATCAGGGTATCGTTATAGGGTTTTTCAATAAAGTCATACACTCCGGCTTTCATGGCCCGCACAGCCATGGAAACATCGGCATGACCGGTCATAATAATAACCGGCAGGATAGCTCCCTGTTCAACCAGACGCTGATGCAGATCCAGGCCGTTAATATCCGGCATGCGCACATCTATAATGGCACAACCGGGCTGTTTTTCAGTATAAAAATCCAGAAACTGCCGGCCGTTTTCAAAAGCTCTGACAGGGATATGCATTGAATCTACCAGCCACTCCAGTGACTCACGGGCAAACTTATCGTCATCAATAATATAGACGGTGGGTTCTGTTTTATTATTCTTATTCATATTCAATCAGTGCTCAATTAATGGCAGTTCAATAGTAAAACGACAGCCTGCAGGATTCAGATTTTCTGCCTTAATATGGCCATTATGTGACTCAATAATGGTTCGGCTGATAGACAGCCCCATACCCATCCCTTCAGGTTTACTGGAATAAAATGCATCAAAAATGGAATTTAACTTTTCCTCTTCAATTCCGTTACCGGTATCTGCAACGCTTAGAATGACCTGCTTTTCAGTACAAGAGGTTGCAATGGTAATATTCCCCGGCTGCCGTTCACTCTCAACTATGGCATCTAAAGCATTACGAATAAAATTAAGCACCACCTGTTCAATCTGAACCCGGTTGGCCAGTATATTTTTCTGACAGTCCATTAAGTCCAGCTGCAGCTTTATATTATATCGCTGCAATTCAGGCTTAATTAATTCCAGTACATTATAAACCGCCTGGTTGATGGCCATAGGTTTACGTCGTGATTCACCTTTTTGTACAAATTCATGCAGCTGTCGGATAATATCAGCCGCCAGGGTAGCGCCTTCAATGGTTCGCTGCAGACCGATTTTTAATTTCTGCTTATCCAGCTGTTCTTCCCTGAGCATATTTAAACAGCCGCTGCTGTAATTAATGGCACCTGTTAACGGCTGGTTGAGCTCATGGGCCAGACTGGCGGCCATTTCACCCATAGCGGTCAGACGGCATACCCGGGCCATTTCAATCTGATGCTGTTCCTTACTCTGGATAATTTCATCACGCAACTGCGTATCAATTTTTCTTAATTTTCGGTTAGTCAATGAAGCATAAAAATTATAGATTATTAATGACGTTAAAAAGATTACTGCCAGTAACAGCCAGTATGCATATTTCTTAACCAGTGCCGATAATGTGATCTGTCTTAAAACCTCATAGGGTCCTATTTTAAGCGTTTTCATCAACTCATAGACTGCTGAATAATCCAGAGGAATGGTCCAGCCAGCCGTATGCGAAGTACGCGCAGCAGGATGATCTTCAGGCATGGCATATAAAGCCATAGCAAGCTGTTTGGATAATTCATAAGAGGTATTTTTCAAGCGTGAAAAAGGCCATTCAGGATACAGACGGGTACTCAGCGGATACGGGTAGTGAGTATTATTTTTAGGGTTTAAGATACGAAAATCCCGGTATCTGATTTTACCTTCATCAATCAGCCGTAGTAAAATATCAGCCCTGACAGTTCCGGCATCGGCCTTACCATCCCTTACTGCATACAGAATATTATCCTGTGGAAAACCGGCAAACATCAGTTCACTAAAATCATTAAAAGGATCAATGTTCTTTTCAGCAAGCTCCCGCCAGGCCAGCTGAAAGCCGCCAAAAGCATCTGGACTGACGGCCATAAAGCGTTTACCTTTTAAATCCCTCAGACGGTTGATCTGTTTATTATCTGCTCTGGAAAATATAATAGAACCAAACCGGGTACTGAGTTTACCCTGCCTTAGAGTCTGCAATGTGGCAATACGGGAAATACCATAACCCTGTTCCAGGGTGACATAATTACCAGGATTGGTTAAGGCAAAGTCAATGCGGTTATCAGCAATATTTTCTGCCATCTCTGATAAGTTCAGGGGAATAATTGTAAAGTCATACTGAGGTATCTGCTGTCCCAGATAGTTGGCCATTTCTGACCAGCGTTTTACCGCTTCAGATTTACCCCGAAAAGCCAGCACACCAATTTTTACAGGAACCTTGTCATCACTTTTTTGCTGAATATTCTGTGAAGCTGATAGCAAGGATTGGGCATAGGCAGGCTGCTGCATAAAAACACCCAACATAGCAGGCAGGGCAAAAAAAAGAACAGGCCAGGTGAACCTGTTCAGAAAACGATGCAAAACAAAAATGTCAGAATAAATTCTCATATAAAAATGATTATGACATACTCAATCAATATCAGAAAATTCTGCTATTGTGTTTCCCTCACCCTAACCCTCTCCCAGAGGGAGGAGGGAGAGAGAATAAAAGGAGACAAATTTTATAATTATTATTTTTTATCAGGAATGGCTCTGTACTCAAGATCTTTTGCGCTGGCTTTTACAAAACCGTATTTCGCATAAATATCCTGGGCATCAGCACTGGCAAGATAGTTCAGAAACTTACCGGCATTATCCTGGTTACGCCCGGTTTTTAAAGCACCGATTGCATATCCTACTTTATGGGCCATATTATAAGGTGCGGCTATTTCAACACCTTCAATATCCCGTCCCTGAGCCAGGCCATGCTTTACTTCTGTTGTCCAGACTATGCCCACATCAGCCAGACCGTTTTCTATACGATGCGGCGTTTCACGATGATGACGCTGGGTAAACCAGGTTTTGCCTTCTACCGCCCAGCAGCTCTTACATTTTTTGTTCCCTGTTACCTTTTCGTACAGATTCAGATCTTTTAACATCTGGGAACCGTAAAATTTAAAAATGCCTTCCGTTAAGGGATTAGGATGAGACTGTACCAGGTCATCTCTGCCCAGATCCTTAGCCCCTTTTATATTTTTTGGATTACCTTTGGCAACCATTAATTCCAGTTTATTATGGGTATATATCTTGTACTTGTCCATTACACCTTTGCCCTTAAGCTTCTTAAGGTGTCCAAGGTTTACACTGGCATAGAGATCCGGGTTCTGTGCAGTTTTCTGACCATTAATTTTTCCCTGTTTGAGGATCTGTCCTTTCAGGATCTGCCCGGGTGGAATGGTTTCCACATAGATGGATTTAACCTCCGGATTTTTTTTCTGGAAATCATTAATCAGTTCTTCCATTACCATAAACTGGTTACCTGCCAGGTACATGACCAGGTCAGAAGTATAGGAGTCACCTATTTTTCCATAGTCAATTTTACCATCGGTATGGAAGGTTCTGTAATCATGCCCCAGGCCTGCATCTTTAGAAGCTAATGCAGCGCCGCTGAACAGACTCGTTACCAGCAGTGTGCCTGCTGCAATATGAGTGAGAAGTGGTTTTATAGTCATCATTTAACCCTTTTTTGTTTTTAATCTATTAGTGGTCTTGTCAGTAAGCATGACCAGTGTAGTTAAATGATATTTTTATTGTAACTATAGCGCACCCTAGAAAAACCTAGGGTGAGCCATAGGTTTTAGGTTTTTTTCCAGTGCAGGATGCGGTTATTGGCGGGCATGGGGTAATCATCTTTAAGGTACAGGTTATGTTGCTCAGCCAGTTGCTGCAGATCATCCAGATCGCGGATACCGCTTTGAGGGTCACGGTTTTTAAGCCACTGGTCAAATTGCCGGTTGCTGTCACTGGTATACTGACCGTTATAATTAAAAGGTCCGTAGATCAGCATATCACCCTGTTCATTAAGCACACTGGAAATTCTGGCAAACAATTGCTGTACAGCTTGCCAATGCATTATATGCAGCGTATTGGCAGTAAAAACGGCATCAACGTCAATAGGCGGCCAGTTTTCCTGCATAACATCCAGTTCGATCGGCGGTGCAATATTGTCCGGTGTCTGCGGATGAGCATAATACTCATCCAGCCACATCTGAATACCGGCAATCGCCTCCTGTCTATCACTGGGATACCAGAAAAGATGCGGCATGGCAGCGGCAAAAAACACGGCATGCTGTCCGGTACCGCTGCCGATTTCCAGGACATGATCAGCATCCATTAATAGCGGTTTTATAACATCCAGGATCACCTGTTTGTTCTGTTCACATGATTCTGCAAAAGGTTTCAAAACTTTCCTCATTATTTATAACAATAAACCTGAAAAAATCAGGACTTACGATAAGGTATTCTGTTCTGCATGGCCTGAATATAGTGTATGACATTCGCTTTTTCATGAGCAATAAAATTTTTTATAGCTTCATTAAAATGATCCTGCATCATAAAATGGGCCGATCGGGTCATTTCAGGAATAAAACCGCGAGCCACCTTGTGCTCTCCCTGGGCACCGGGTTCAAACACCTGAATGCCTTCCCTGATACAGTATTCTATGCCCTGATAATAGCAGGCTTCAAAGTGCAGTCCCTTAACGTTTTTTTTGGCACCCCAGAAGCGCCCATATAAGCGGCTGTTGCTTCGATACATAAGGGCACCGGCAATGGTTTGATTATCCTGTTCCGCCAGTACCAGTAATACCTGACCAGGCAATTTTTCAGCCACTTCTTTAAAAAAACCGTAATTTAAAGTGGCTATACCCCATTTTTCTTCAAAGGTATGATTATAAAAATTAGTCATGGCCTGCCAGTCATCAGCACAGGCCTGATATCCGTCCAGACATTTTATCGTTATGCCTGCCTGAACAACCTGTTTGCGTTCTTTAATAATATTTTTTCGTTTACGTGAACTTAGCCGGGCCAGAAAATCATCAAATTCAGCGTAGTCCTGATTATGCCAGTGGTACTGGCAGTCATGCCGCAGCATAGCGCCCTGCTGCTGCAGAAAATCAATTTCTTCCGGCTGGGGGAAAAGCACATGGGCACCACTGGCATCCAGTTGCCGGGCAATATCTTTAAGGGCATGCAGGAGCACAGAATAGTACTGCTGTTCCCGGCCCGGCTTTACCAGCATACGCTGACCGGATGCCGGTGTGTAGGGTATGGCCGAAACCAGTTTAGGGAAGTAACGCAGCCCATGCTGCTGCCAGGCCTGAACCAGGGCGTTATCAAATACAAATTCACCATAACTATTGTACTTTTCGTACAAAGGCATGGCGGCCACCAGCTCATTATCCTGATAAACAGCAATATGTCTGGGCAGCCAGCCGAATTCCTCACCCACACAGCCGTGAGTTTCCAGTGCAGACAGGAATTCATGGCGTAAAAAGGGATTGTTATCGTGGATCAGAGCATTCCATTGCTCAGGTTTGATGTGTGATATTTGATCAAATACATCTATGCGCAAAATACCGCCTGTGTTAAATAAGTAAGGTGTCTGTTATTTTTGTAACTTACTATACAGGTTGGTTGCATCATTCATATATTTCAAGAGCTGGCGAACCGTCAGAGACACCAGAAAGGCATTACCGTTTTTATCCAGGGAGTGTTCAAACAGGCGGTAGGACTTGCCGGCTTTTTCCAGCAGAGCCTTGATTTCAGGGGTATTACCCTGATAATTATTCAGGTATTTAAGCCCTTCCGTAAACTGTTTACGGGCTTTGGCCAGCTCATCCAGATAGTAAGGCTCTGTAAAGCCCCAGTTACGCAACAGGTAAAACAGCTCAATACGCTGACTAAGCATCCGCTGACGTCCGGAAACATTGACCACTTTACCCAGTTCCTTACCGGACAGATTTTCCAGATCCAGTACGATCTGATGTGATAAGGACAGTAGTTTTTCATTCATTTTAACCAGTTCAGGTACTTTAGCCCGAGTTGGCTCACCCAGAATCATACTTTTATACAGGGGCCAAATAGCATTGATTTTTTGCAGTGAGTCCTTAACACCGGGCACCTGTTCAAAGTCTTTTAGAAAATTCAGCCCCTGCTCATAGTGTGTTACGGCATCCTGTAATTTCTTGTCCGGTTCTATATAAAACTGATCCTGTCCCAGTTGAGCGTAGGATTTTAACATCCGCTGAGTGAGCATACGCTGTAAACCGGCACGATTAATGGCGTTATTAAGCTTTAATTCACTGATTTGCGCTACAGCCAGAGTATCTGGAGAATATACGAGTCCCAGCATCATAAAACCAAACAGGAAAATACTTAAGAACTGGCCGGTAATATAAGCCCGGAATCGATCTGTTTTCATTTTTATAACCATAAATTAAGAACTTCTTACAATAGGATAAATAATTACAGCAAACTTAACATTTAACCAGGCATTATCCTCTGATTTAAATCAAACCCTATATAAATCTTGTCTTTTCTTGCCACTTTACTCAATGTTAATTTTATTTATATCGGGATGCTTTTTCAGGCTCTCCTAATTCAATATAGCTCTGTTTTATGACTTTGTAATTATTTAACTTTAATTTCTGGTTATTTTTTGCAAGGTTATTGGATTTTAATGCCTGTTGAACAGCCTGCCGATAATCCTCACGATAAAATTGTAACACTGCCATATTGTGCCAGAGCCAGGCGTTATCCGGTTCTATTCTTAACGCCCTTTTTAGCAGACTTTCCGCTTCATTATAATTACCCTGATCAATAGCCGCCTTAGACTGCTTAAGGAGATCAAGCACCGCACTGCGACTGGGCGGCAGCTTAGCAGAGGTTCGAGATAATACTGTGCCCTGACTGACCGCCGCTGTAGTAATCACTTTTGGCTGGTAAACCTCTGCAGAGCCAGCTGCTTCCTGGGGACGGCTTTGTTCAATAACCGGTGGAGCACTGCCAGTCCGGTCTCGTGAATAATCAACTGAGCTGCAACCATTGATAATGCTGATAATGAACAGTACTAAAAGATAAATTTTAAACATTTACGGCCTCAGCGATTGTAACAAACAGGGAGTTACAATTATTTTACACTATTGAAACAAACGTTGTAGCCAGTTGTTTGAAAAGCGGCCGGTTTCACATGCCTCAACCCTGGCAGGTTCCGTCCCCTCAATAAAAGGCAGGTATTCAGCATTTTTACAGCGGCCTGACAGACGAACCTGCTGCAGGGAGTCTACCCAGAACCATTTAATGTTCTGCGGCTGATTCTGCTCCAGCACGCCAACATCCAGTTTCTGCATCATCCTGCCCCAGACCTTCAGGGCACCGGAGGACCCGGTCAGGCCGGCCGGAGTATTATCATCCCGTCCCAGCCAGACCACGGCCAGCAGATTACCGCCGAATCCGGCAAACCAGCTGTCTCTGAGCTCATTAGTAGTACCGGTTTTTCCAGCCAGCTGATAACGGGACGGCAGGTAATGGCTTAATCCTTTCGCAGTCCCCATACTGACCACTTCCTGAAGATTAGCATTAATAAGATAAGTCATATCTGCACTGATCCGTTGTTCCACGCGCAAGGGGTATTGCTGCAGGGTATTATTCTGCTCATCCTGGACTGACAGGATGGTATGCAGAGGTGAATAAAAGCCCTGATCAGCCAGGGTCTGGTACATCTGTGTAACCTGTAACGGTGTTAAAGTCAGAGAACCCAGCAGCACTGCCGGATAGGGTAATGCATCCGTCTGCGCACCCAGTGCCCGAACCGTATTAAGTACTTTATCCACGCCAATTCCCATACCCAGCCGGGCTGTGGATAAATTATAGGACTTGGCCAGAGCCACATGTAAAGGCACGATACCGTGCTCTTTATGATCAAAGTTTTGGGGCTTCCATAATTTGCCTTTAACACTTTTGGCCGTAAATGACTGATCTTTTAACAGGGAGGCCAGAGTATAACCCTGCTGCAGTGCCGTCAGATAAACTGCCGGTTTGACCAGTGAACCAATAGGACGTTTAGCATGCATTGCCCGGTTAAAATCACCTTCCTGACTCTTTTTACCGCCCACTATGGCCAGTATCTCTGCAGAATTGCGGTGACTGACAATAATAGCACCCTGCAGTTGTTTAGCTCGTTTCTTAGCCATGCTTTTTAACTGGCTGCTCAGAGCCTGTTCCGCCGCCCACTGTACCTGCGGATTAAGCGTGGTAAATATTTTCAGGCCTTTATCGGTTAAATCATCCTGGTTATAGCTTTCCTGCAGTTGTGATTTCACACTGTCCAGAAAGGCCGGGAAGGGTGATGAGCTTAAGGAAATACCCTGACTGTTCCCCAGGCTTGAGGCAATGGCTTTTTTATACTGCTTCTTGGTAATAAGCTGTTGCTCCAGCATCACTTTAAGCACGGTATTTCGACGCTTTTTCGCCCGTTGCGGGTGTTTAACCGGGTTATACCAGGACGGCCCCTTAACCAGCCCCACCAGCAGGGATATCTGCGGCAGACTAAGCTGACTGATGGGCCGTCTGAAATAATATTCACTGGCCAGAGCAAAACCATGAATGGCCCGACGGCCATCCTGCCCCAGGTAAACTTCATTGATATAAGCAGTAAGAATTTCATCCTTGCTGTAGTGGTATTCCAGCAGCAGGGACATAATGGCTTCATTGAGCTTGCGGATCAGGGTACGCTCTCGGGTTAAAAAGAAATTTTTAACCAGCTGCTGAGTCAGCGTACTACCGCCCTGCACCGTTGCACCAGCTTTAATATTAGCCCACACAGCACGTATAATGCCTTTGGGATCAATACCGTAATGCTGGTAAAAGTTCCGATCTTCTACCGCAATGAGGGCTTTTTTTAATTTCTGCGGAATTTCATCCTGCGCCAGCAATACCCTATCTTCATGTAAACGTGGGTGGATACTGCCGATCACTGCCGGATCCAGTCGAACCAGAGACACGGAACGTTTACGGCTTTTGTTATAAATTCGGCTGACGGCATTATGTTTAAACTGAATGCGCAGCTTATGAGACGGTTCATCACCATCGGGAAAGCGGAACTGGCGGCTGACCAGATCAATCTGATTGTCTTTACGGGAGAAGCTGCCCTGGGTAGAGGGGGATTTGTCCTTGCGGTAACCGGCCAGACGGAGCTCTTTTTCCAGCTGGTCGGCACTGAGCTTAACACCCGGGTAAATTTCCAGAGCCCGGGCATACACCTTGGCAGGAATGGACCAGCGACGGCCTTCAAATTTATCTTTAATAATGCTGTTAAGATACAGTGTATAAAGCGTCAGGCCGATGGTGCCGAAAATCAGCAGGTACAGGAACGTTTTTTTAATAAAACGTACCAAACCTGATGACTTTTTTCTTTTTCTGGAAGATTTCTTTTTTCTGGATTTAGCCATAATTTAAATCACCCGGAGATCCTGATCACTGGCCTATTTCCTGCGCCAGCGGGTACCTTCGGGGGTATCTTCCAGCAGGATATCGGCAGCCACCAGTACATCACGGATACGATCCGATTCGGCCCAGTTTTTATCGGCCTTGGCCTGAGCCCGTTGAGCAATCAGATCATTAATTTCATCATCCGATAAACCGCCCTCACCGGCTCCGCTTTGTAAAAATGCCTGGGGATCCTTTTCCAGCAGACCCAGGATATGGGCAAGGTGTTTGATCTGGGCAGCCAGTTTCTGAGCCTGTGCCTTATCTGAATTTTTCAGGCGGTTCAGTTCATGGCTCATGTCAAACAGCACAGAAATGGCTTTGGGGGTATTAAAGTCATCGTCCATAGCCTGGAAAAAACGTTTGGCATAGTCACTGTTTTCATCCAGAGGAGCATCAGCCGGTTCAATGTCCAGTAATGACTGATACAGTGTGCTTAAGGAGGCTTTAGCGCGATCCAGATTTTCATCGGAATAATTGAGCGGACTGCGGTAATGGCTGTTAAGAATAAAATAACGGATCACTTCCGGTGCATAATTCTTAAGCACATCCCGGATAATAAAGAAATTGCCCAGGGATTTGGACATTTTTTCATCATCCACCCGCACAAAACCATTATGGATCCAGTAGTTGACAAACTTATGGCCGGAGCAGCCTTCTGACTGGGCAATTTCATTTTCATGATGAGGAAACTTTAGATCCAGACCGCCGCCGTGAATGTCAAAATGCTCACCCAGGCATTGCTTGGACATGGCGGAACATTCAATATGCCAGCCGGGACGACCCTGGCCCCAGGGGGATTCCCAGAAGGGTTCACCGGGCTTGGCCATTTTCCATAACACAAAATCCGCCGGATCGCGCTTGGCCTGTTCCACTTCTACCCGGCTGCCGGACTGCAGATCTTCCAGGTTCTTTTTAGACAGTTTGCCATAGTCCTTAAACTGACTGACCTGATAATAAACATCGCCGTTGTCGCCCTGATAAGCCATACCTTTATCTATCAGGGTCTGGATCATATTGATAATATTGTCCATGTGCTCAGTAGCACGGGGCTCAATATCCGGACGCATGACCCCCAGGGCATCAGCATCTTCATGCATGGCATCAATAAAGCGTTGGGTCAGAGTGCCGATATCTTCGCCGTTTTCAATGGCCCGGGCAATGATCTTGTCATCAATATCGGTAATATTGCGCACATAGGTGACATTTTCATCCCCGTACAGTTTACGCAGATAGCGGTTAATTACATCAAACACTACCAGCACCCGGGCATGACCGATATGGCAATAGTCGTACACGGTCATGCCGCAGACATACATTTTGACCTTGCCCGGTTCGATAGGAATAAATTGTTCTTTTTTTCCGCTCAGGGAATTATATATCTGTAACATATCAGCTCTTGCCACCTATTTTAGCCCAGGAATCTCTTAAACCTACGGTGCGGTTAAAAACCAGTTTGTCCTTTGTGGAGTCAGGATCGGTGGTAAAATAACCTTCCCGTTCAAACTGGTAGTGGTCGCCCGGCTGAGTATCGGCCAGGGACATTTCAGCACGGGCATCAGCCTTAACAATCAGTGAATCCGGGTTTAGAAAGTCCAGAAAATGGCTGTCTTCATCTTCATGATCCCTGGCCGCTCCATCAGGATTTTCCACACTGAACAGACGGTCGTATAAACGCACTTCCGCCGGTATGGAATATTGCTCCGATACCCAGTGGATAACGCCCTTGACCTTACGCCCTTCCGGCTTTTTACCCAGGGTATCCGGATCATGGGTACAGCGCAGTTCAATAATATTGCCGTCATCATCCTTAATGACCGAATGGCATTTTATGACATAGGAGTTTCTTAAGCGTACTTCTTTGTCAATCGTAAGCCGCTTGTACTTGGGCGGCGGGACTTCTTCAAAATCACTGCGGTCAATATAAATCACCCGGGTCATTTTCAGTGCTCTGCGCCCCATGCTTTCATCCTTGGGATGACGGGGAGCCGACAGCTCTTCAACCTGATCCTCGGCAAAACTTTCAATAACCACTTTCAGGGGATCAATAACACACATGGCCCGTGGGGCGGTATGTTCCAGATCCTCACGAATACAGAATTCCAGGGTGCTCATATCCACTACCCCGTCCACCTTGGTGACACCGATACGATCACTGAAATCACGCAGAGAGGCCGGTGTATAGCCACGGCGTCTTAAGCCCGATATAGTAGGCAGTCGAGGATCATCCCAGCCGTGTACATGCTTTTCATCCACCAGCTGTTTGAGTTTACGTTTACTGGTAATGGTGTAGTTAAGATTAAGCCGGGCAAATTCAATCTGCTGCGGATGACAGGGGGTCTGCAGCTGATCCAGCACCCAGTCATACAGCGGCCTATGATCTTCAAACTCCAGGGTACACAGGGAATGGGTAATGCCCTCAATGGCATCCGACAGGCAATGAGTATAATCATACATAGGATAAATACACCATTCATTACCCGTCTGGTGGTGTTCTACCTTGCGGATACGGTAAATCACCGGATCACGCATATTGATATTGGGCGAAGCCATATCAATTTTAGCACGCAGAACCTTCTCCCCTTCCTCAAATTCACCCTGTTTCATACGCTCAAACAAGGCCAGATTTTCCTCAACACTTTGCTCCCTGTAAGGACTGTTTTTACCCGGCTCGGTCAGGGAACCACGGTACTGACGGGCTTCTTCCGGTGACAGAGAACAGACATAGGCCTTACCCATTTTGATCAGTTCGACGGCATATTCATATAACTGCTGGAAATAATTGGAGGCATATTTCGGCTCTCCGGCCCATTCAAACCCCAGCCAGCGCACATCTTCCATTATGGAATCAACATATTCCACATCTTCTTTTTCCGGATTGGTGTCATCAAAACGCAAATTACAGACCCCATTGTAATCACGGGCCAGACCAAAATTCAGGCAGATGGACTTGGCATGACCGATATGCAGGTAGCCGTTGGGTTCCGGAGGAAAACGAGTGATAACCTTGCCATCGTTTTTGTTATTCTTAATATCCTCATCAATAATATGCCGAATAAAATTGGAAACAATTCTGGACTCGTTATCGGATGAAGCTGGCGCAGGCGTATTACTCATTTTTGTGTGAATTCCATAATGATGTGAAAAAAATCTTTGCAAGCGGTGATTTTAATGAATTGGCGCACAAAAATAAATCAAATACTCTTTAATAAGAACATTAAAACCGTTATATTAATCAAAAATTTACATATTCCCTTTACATAACACAATGTATTCGTACATTAAACCCGTACATTTAAACAGGTAAAAAAAATATGACCATGCTAAAACAATTACTTCTGAGCATAATTCTGCTCTCCCTGTCCGTTACTGCCTTTGCCGAAGATACCGTTAAGGTTAAAATGACCACCACCATGGGCGATATTGTGCTGGAACTGTATCCGGATAAAGCCCCGGAAACCGTTAAAAACTTTGTTAACTATGTAGAAAACCATTTTTACCGCAAAACCATTTTTCATCGCGTTATTGACGGTTTTATGATTCAGGGCGGTGGTTTTACTAATGCCCGGGATCGTAAGAAAACCCTAAGCCCCATTAAAAACGAAGCGGATAACGGCCTGAAAAATGATCGCGGTACCATTGCCATGGCACGAACCAGAGACCCGCATTCTGCCACCGCACAGTTCTTTATCAACCTGAAAAACAATGACTTTCTTAACCATACCCGTAAAACCATAAACGGCTGGGGCTATACCGTGTTTGGTAAGGTAATTAAGGGGATGGATGTTGTGGATAAGATTGCTAAAGTTAAAACCACCCAGGTAGCTGGGCAGCAGAATATTCCGGTTGATCCCATTTATATTGAAGATATGAAAATTATTAAGTAATAAATAGTTTCCTGAAGTGCAGTCAGGACGGGGTTGAAAATAACATTTCTTATCCCCAATAAAACAACTTAAGTATTTTAGTAATTCAATAACTTGTAACGCAATATCTACACATTTACAAAAAAACGGAAAACTTATGATTAAAATGCAAACCAACCATGGCACCATTACTATTGAACTGGACCATGAAAAAGCACCTGAAACCTGTAAAAACTTTGAGCAGTATGCCAAAGACGGTTTTTATGACGGCACTATTTTCCACCGTGTCATTGACGGTTTTATGATCCAGGGCGGCGGTATGGAACCGGGCATGGATGAAAAAGAAACCCGCGGTAATATTCAGAACGAAGCCAATAACGGCTTAAGCAATGAGCGCGGCACCATTGCTATGGCCAGAACACCGGATCCTCATTCTGCTTCTTCCCAGTTCTTTATTAATGTAAAAGACAATAACTTCCTGGACTTTCGCAGTGAAACACCGGACGGCTGGGGCTATTGTGTATTCGGCAAGGTGGTTGACGGCATGGATGTTGTAGATGCCATTAAATCCGTAGCCACTGGAAGCAAAGGATTTCACTCCGACGTACCCGTTGAAGACGTTATCATTGAAAAAGTTACTGTCGAATAATCGTTTAATAATAATTAAGCGATTATCAGGGCTGCTGTTCTGTACAGCGGCCCCTGTTTTATGAAACTGCTTTTTATTTCCGATCTTCATCTCGACCCCGCACGTTCGGATATTCACACCTGCTTTAATCAATTTATTGCTTCCTGTCTGGAACAGGCAAACCAGATCAAGGCGCTTTATATTCTAGGCGATTTATTTGAAGTCTGGCTGGGGGATGATGCTTCCCTGCCCTTTTACCAGGATGTTATTGATAAACTCAGACACCTCAATGAGCAGGGAATTGAGGTTTATGTCATGCACGGCAACCGAGATTTTCTACTGGGCAGCCAGTTTGAACAGGCTGCAAGATGCCGGTTAATTCCCGATCCCTTTCCTCTGGACATTGAGACAGAACAGGGAAGGAAAACCATCCTGCTTTCTCATGGAGATAAGCTGTGTACCGATGATACCGATTATATGGCATTTCGAAAAATGGTCCATGATCCGCAATGGCAACAGGATTTTCTGTCCCGCTCTATTGAAGAACGAATTGCCATAGCCCGTTCTATGCGTGAGCAGAGCAAACAGAGAGGCCAACAGAAAGCTGCTGACATTATGGACGTTAACCAGCATGCTGTTCAGGAACTGATGCTGGCTCATAACACCTATATCCTTATTCACGGACATACTCACAGACCCGCACAACATCATTTTAAGCTCAACAATCAGCCTGCCGAACGTATTGTATTACCTGACTGGAATCCTGATGCAGAACCTTACCAGCTTACAATATAACTAACAATTGACGTAAGTCATTTAAAAGACAAAAGTAATTCTTTAACATTATTTACATTTGGCAATCACTTAACATTGCCTGTTTCAACTCAAAAGGAAAAATTTGGGGGGGATAACTATATTAATTTGGATTTTCCATTGAAGAATCGCAATCCTGCAGCACAAAAAATTGTTGATGAAGATCCTGCCAAAGCAGAGACAGAAAACCAATTTCTGCTTACTGTTATTAATAGCATTCCGGATCCATTAATGGTTATTGACCTGGATTATAAAGTACAGATAATGAATGTGGCCGCCAGTAAAAATCAGGCTTTTATCCGCAATTCCTGTATTTACTGTCATGAAGTGTCTCACCATCCGCAAACTTCATGCCCAGATAACAGGAAAAACTGTCCTCTTGAACTGGTTAAAAAATCATTATCCCCTATTACCATCGTTAAAGAATTTCCAATAAATAGCAAAAAAAACCGAACATTTGAAATAAAGGCCTCTCCTATATTTAACGCTAATAATGAGCTTTGTGGAATTGTAGAAACTTCAAAAGACATTACTGATCACCTTAATATGGAAAAAACGATTTATGAAAATTATCTTGACATCCATTACTTACGATATCATGGTTCATTAACCAACCTGCCAAACATATCGTTATTTTCTGACAAGCTCTCGCAGTCTATACGAAAAGCACGAAAATACAATCGTCGGATTGCAGTATTTCATTTAAACCTGGACAGATTTAAACAGATAAATGATTCATTTGGCAAAAGTCAGGGCAACAAAGTATTATCAAATGTTGCCACACGTTTAAAAAGTTTTTTAGATAAATCGGTAACTCTGGCTCGTATGAGTGCAGACGAATTTTTAATTTATTCCGATAATATCAATGTCATTGATGATGCAACCATCATCGTTCAAAATCTGCTTCAGGCATTCAGTAAACCTTATATTATTAATAATCAACCCATTAATCTAACCGCCAGCATAGGAATAAGCCTGTTTCCGCAGGACGGTAATAATACGGATGAACTATTATCTAAAGCAGATACCGCATTACATAAAGCCAAAGATGAAAGCCTTAACAGCTTTCAGTTTTACCAGAAAGAAATGACTGCCAACGCATTTACCTATGTCATGATGGAATCCAGTCTTACAAAAGCTCTGCAAAATGAAGAATTTGACTTATTTTATCAGCCTAAAATAAGTCTTGAAGACAGGAAGTTATGTGGCTTTGAGGCACTGATTCGCTGGCAGCATCCATCTTTAGGCTTAATCACACCCGATCAATTCATACCCATTGCTGAAGAAAGTTTACTTATCCTCGAGATAGGAGAATGGGTTATAAAACAGGCCTGTAAACAGGCAAAAATATGGAGTGAGAATAATTTAAATTTTAACCACATAGCTATTAATTTATCCGGCAAACAATTTCAGGACGAGGTACTGGATAAGAAAATTAAAAAAATTCTGGATGATACTCAATGTCCTCCAGAAATTCTTGAATTTGAGATAACTGAAAGCCACCTGATAGAGAATACCTCACATACCATTGATATCCTGAATAAAATTAAGGCTATGGGTATTAAAATATCTATTGATGATTTTGGAACAGGCTATTCTTCTCTTAGTCAGTTAAATCAGTTACCCATTGATACCTTAAAAATTGATCGTTCATTTACCCTGGAGCTTTTTAAAACAAAAAATAGCGAGGCCATTATTTTATCTATTATTGCCCTTGGTAAGGCCATGGACATCAACATTGTCGCTGAAGGTATTGAGACTGAAGAACAGGCGAATTTTCTTAAAAATGCTGGATGCTATCAGGGGCAGGGTTATTATTTCTTTCAACCTTTAAGTCAAGATAAAATTCACGCCAACTTTTTTAAAGGCTTACTTTAATCATCATGCAGATATTCCATTTACCGTATCAGAAAAAGGCTTAACGTTGATAAACAATTATTTAAAAAAACTGTTTGGTATTACTTTTTCTGAACAATGGATAGATCTGGTCAGGTGTAAACAGCACAGCATTCCCATTCAACAGCACAGGGCACAGATCTTAAGTGAGCGAACCCGGCTTTTTTCTCTGTTATTTGGCATCATAATACCCGCATGGAGTATTGTTGATTATATTTTACTGCCATTTGAGTTATGGTATAAATTGGCAGTCTTAAGAATGATATCAGGTGCTGTTTTTCTTTTAATTGCGTATCGATGTAATAAAAAAAGTAATCAACTTGAAAAAATTCGGATTTGTATGGGCGTTATGCTTCTGATCCCAACTGTTTTTTTTGTGATAGCCAACCCTATTGTACAGCACTATCATTTAACGGGGTTTTCCGGCGCTTTAATAAATATCTACAGTCTATTACCTTTTCTTGTAATTGCCGCTCTTTCCATTTTTACTTTAACATTAAGCGAACTGGTTGTCTTATCATTGCCCATTATCAGTATTACTTTATGGAATTTATTTCCTGAAAATAAGGCCGAAATCCCTGATGCCGTGATGCAAATCTGGCTTTTTATTCTTTTGATCCTATCCAGTTTCTTCTCATCAATCAGCCAGATGCGCTATATGATATCCCAGGTTACCCGTGCCAGCTATGATGGCTTAACCAACGCCATGACTAGAAAAGCCGGAATAGAAGCCCTTGATGTTTATTATCGTATGGCCACCCTGCAAAATACACCATTATCACTGCTATTTATAGACATAGATAATTTTAAAGAAATTAATGATACTTACGGACATCAGGCAGGTGATGAGGTTCTTAGAAATGTTGTTATTAAATTAAAAAACTCTATACGTCGAGGCGATTCCATTATACGCTGGGGCGGTGAAGAATTTATTTTACTCCTGCCTTATGCCGATCATAAAGATACATTAAGAGTACTGGAACGAATTAATTTGCATGGTATAGGTCACAATCCTAACGGAAATCCTTTAACTGCAAGTATGGGGCTTGGAGAAAGACTAATTGACAACATTGATAATTGGGAAAAACTTATTGAAACAGCAGACCAACGCATGTATGAAGCCAAAAATACAGGTAAATCACGCTGCGTATGTTACAAAGACAAAACCATAAAGCTGTTTTCAACCAGGGTATAAAATAAGCTACATAAGTTAACGGCTTCTATCTTTTTTACGCATAGCCACATTTACCTCATTTTTTAATTCTACATAAAGTTTGGCACAGACTTTTGCCTTACGTAATATTTGAGAAGTGTTTCTGGAAATAGAAAAAGAATAATCACGTTCCTGTTTTCCCTTTGCAATAATCCGAATTAAACGTGAAAAATCTTTTTCCATAGATTTTATTTTTTGATTAATTTTTTTTGTATTATCATTGTTACTTTTAAGAGTATTAAGATTAATAGCAAATTCTGCCAGAGTTTGTTGTAACTTTAATCTGTAATTACCTTCCTTAAGTCCCCAGTTTTCTGCCAGCATAAATAAGGCCATTCTCTGACTTAGCATTCTTTGCTTTCCCGCAATATTTACAATATTAATATTATTGGAACTGCTCTGAACCATAGATTTAATAATGGAATTACAATAACTGACAATCTGCTCCGCCTGTGCAATCAATTTTTTTAGCTGGTATTTATCCGGAGTCAGTAAAACTGTTTTTTTAAAGTCTATCCAGACAGTTTCCATTCGTTGGGCTGTTAAATTAAAGCGAGGTATCGACTTGATTATCTGAAGACTGTATTCAAATTCATCAATGGCCATCTGTTTTGTATTAACAGGGTTTCCATAACTTTGAACCTGCCCAATTTGTGCATAGGCCACTAGAATCTGGTACATCAGCATTCTTTGTTTACCTACCCGATCAATAAACTGAGAAGCGTTTACATTTTTATCTGTTAATACAGAATGTCCGGATAAAGCTGCGACATTCTGAAATAATATAGAAAGAAGAAAAAACAGAAAAAAGTTAATTATTATATTTGTTTTTTTCATTATTTAAATTTATTTAATAAAGTTAGAATTAGTTTAAAAATTAATCGCTAATACTCAGAAAACGAATTTCTGACCAGGTTATTCAGGAATTCAAAGATTAGACCAATATTTTTCTAAATACAATCCTGAAATTCTATTTTTTTCATTTAAATTCATAATGTTGACCTATCTCACATAGTTTTTATGGTTATTCTATTTCTAATACATTTAACTCAGTTCCAGGAACAGATATTACTTAACTATCCTTTTTATAATGGACTCATATTTGAGTAAGACAAAACTCCGGTTAAAGATTTATGGATAAGTTACTACCTTTAGACACATTTATGTCTATGTTATAATAAAAAGCTTTACTATTAATGATTAACTATTTCAGGTCAATCTTTAGAGGTTTCAGTCATGTTAAACAAATTATTTCCTGCTATCTTATTATTCGGCTTCTTTAGTCAGAGCTATGCCTTTCAGTTCCCCCTGGAAATTATTGACTACATGGATGATGCAACCATTATTGTATATGCCAAAAAAGATGATATTAATAACACTTCTGTCTGGATCCCCGGTGAAGGCAATGTGCCTTTAGGTATTAATGAGCTGGTGAGCAAGGTAAACAGCTGGTTAAAAACCCAGCCTGAAATGAGCACCCTGAAGATCAATGAAATTGAATTAAAGAAAGTAAAAAAACATGAAAAAGATAACTACTGGTATTATCTGCTGCAGTTAAAAAATAACAATGATGTCCAGTATTTAGCCGTATTAATGAACGGCCAGATCCTGCCGGCAATTAAAGAACCGAAATCCTATAAATAATGCATGCCTTTTTTTATCAACTGTTTGATAACTTATTTTATAACTCAGTAAAACAAGGGATATTATTCAGGCTCTGAGTCCAGGGGCTACTGAATACCCCTGGTTTTTTCTGCTATACAGGAAGTAGCAATGAATCTAATGACTCTGTTTCCGTTTCTCAAATGGTTCAAATTAATCACTCCGGAAACCATAAAAGCTGATTTTCTGGCGGGCCTGACCGGGGCCGTTATTGTACTCCCACAGGGCGTAGCCTTTGCAACCATTGCCGGTTTGCCGCCTCAATACGGTCTATACACCGCAATGGTTACTCCTATTATTGCGGCGCTTTTCGGCTCATCTCATCATCTTGTTTCGGGGCCAACTACCGCCATTTCCATTGTGGTATTTTCTGCCATAAGCAATCATGCAACCCCCGGTAGTCCGGAATTTATTTCTCTGGCACTGACCTTAACTTTCCTGGCCGGTATCTATCAGCTCGCCTTTGGTATTGGGCGTCTTGGCTCACTGGTTAATTTTGTTTCTCACACTGTCGTTATCGGTTTTACAGCCGGAGCGGCTATTTTGATTGCCACCAGTCAGATGAAACATATTACCGGCATAGTGATCCCCAAAGGGGAAACCTTTTTACATGTCTGGTTAGATATATTTACAGATCTTGGCCATCTCAACCCTTACCTGATCAGTATTGCCCTGGTCACTTTACTGACCGCATTGGCCACCAAAATTTTTCTGCCCAAACTGCCTAATCTGCTGATCGGCATGGTTGTGGGGGCTTTACTGGCGCTGTATTTCAAGCAGAGCACAGACTCCATTAAACTGGTCGGGGAAATTCCAGCCCATTTACCCCCCTTTTCTATACCTGACTTTTCCTGGGAGGCCATTAAAACTCTGGCTCCTGAAGCTTTTGCAGTAGCCTTACTGGGGCTGATAGAAGCCGTTTCCATCAGCCGGGCTGTTGCCAGTAAATCCAATCAGCGCATTGATGCTAACCAGGAGTTTATCGGGCAGGGTTTATCCAATATTACCGGCAGTTTCTTTTCCAGCTACGCCGGTTCTGGTTCCTTTACCCGTTCCGGTATTAATTATGAAGCTGGAGCCAAAACCCCCTTATCCGCAATTTTTGCAGCCTTATTATTAATGCTGATAGTACTGCTGATTGCCCCTTTAACAGCCTATTTGCCTGTTGCCGCCATGGGCGGTGTAATTTTATTAGTAGCGTATAACCTGGTGGATTTTCATCATATCAAGCGGGTTCTTACCATGAGCAAATCAGAAACGGCGGTTTTGCTGACCACCTTTTTTGCCACTCTGTTTTTAGAACTGGAATTTGCCATTTACCTGGGCGTGATACTGTCTCTGGTCTTTTTCCTGGCCAAAACCTCCACACCGCATATTCCAACCCTCTCGGTAGACCCCTCTACACCACATAGAAAACTGGTTAATATTGAAAAGAAACCATTAAAACAATGTCCCCAGATCAAGATCATCCGTATCGACATGTCCGTTTATTTCGGCTCGATTAACTATATTCAGAACCGCCTGGCCCGTATTGTTGAAAATGAGCAAATCAAACATATTCTGATTGTTTCCAGCGGTATAAATTTTATTGACCTGGCCGGTGCTGAAGCCCTGGTGATAGAAAACCGCCGCTTAAAAGCCATGGGCGGAGGACTTTACTTTGTAGGTATTAAATCTTCGGTTTATGAGTTTGCGGCAAAATCCTGTTTTATTCATAATATTGGCCCGGATCACTTTTTTGATACCAAGAAGGCAGCCATTCATGAGCTTTATAACCGGGTAGACCACGATATCTGTGCCAAATGTAATGCGTTGATATTTAAGGAATGTGAATAAAAGGAATTTATTGTTCCGCAGGGTGATAAAAATGATAGGTGTTTCTACCCTGCTGTTTGGAACGATACATGGCTGCATCGGCTTTCTTTATTAATTCTTCCGGATCTTCAGAATCATCTGGCGACAGACTGATGCCAATACTGGATGTTACAAATAATTCATGGGTATTGATATTAACGGATTGCTGTAAAGAGTGGTTGAGTTTTTCAGCCACTTTTTTTACATCTTCAATACTACTTACTGACTCCATAATAATAATAAATTCATCGCCGCCAATTCTTGCAACCGTATCCATGGCCCGAACACTTTCCAGCAGACGTTTAGCCACTGATTTCAGTACTTTATCACCGGCATTATGACCAAGACTATCATTAATTTCCTTAAACTTATCCAGGTCAATATATAACAAAGCGGTGCATTTTTTTATCCGCTTGATTTTCTTAATGGACTGTTTAAGACGATCCAGCAGCAAAATACGGTTAGGCAAACCGGTCAGAGGATCATGATGAGCCAGGCGTTGTAAAGACCGCTGGTTTTTCAGCATTTTCTGCCTGGACAGTTCCCGTTGGGTAACATCAACCAGCACCCCCTGATAATAAGTAACGTCACCATGCTCGTTACACACACAGGTAGAGGAATCATCCACCCATTTCACCATTCCGCTTTTGGTGATCAAACGGTAAGGTTTATGCAAAAACTGCATACTGCCCCGGTTATTGGCCCGTTCAGAATTAACCCGCTCAATATCGTCAGGATGGATAATATTATTGTAATTTACCTTACCAGTAATAAATTCATTGGCAGTATAACCCAGTAAATTAACTACGTTTTCAGACACAAACTGCACCGGCCAGTTTGCAGAATTATTCCAGACAAATACCACCACCGGACTGTTATTAATAATATCATTGGTTAAATGCAGTTCTTCCTTATGAATAATAGCTTCCAGTTCCTGCAGGGTCTTTTCCACATCACTTAAAGTATCCAGCTGGCTGCACTTATCTGATTTTTCAGAACGCTGGTGTTTATTTTCAGAAATATTTTTTATCAGTTCGAGCAAAATGCGGGGATCAAAGGGTTTGGCAAGGATTTCCAGTACCCCCAACTGGGAAATTGACCGATCTTTTGAGAAGCCGGCATCAGCACTGAGAACAATAAAATCAGTATCAGGATGTTCGTTATGCACTTTGCGCAATAACTGTAAACTGTTCACCCTGGTCAGATTCAGATCCAGTAAAACCAGATCATAATGACTGTGATTGATCAGTTCCAGAACCTGCTGACCATTTTCTGCCACAGAGCATTGCATACCATAAGCTTCGAGCAGATCTCGAAGACTTTCGCGCATACGCTGATCATTATCTGTTACCAGAATTGACAATGATTGTAGCGATGTTACTGAGGGCATGTTTATATACCTGGTTTATTATTTTTTTAATTTTACTGTTCTAACATTGCATCCCTGCTGAGTCGTTTAATTAACTAATATTTGCGGCTAGCCGTGCCAGGTAACTGGCTCGGAGCATGGCCGATTTCTCTGTAAATTCCACTGATGAGTTTAACGGCTCCGCCATTTGTGATAACTCAGAGCGCCCTGTTTTATAGCCGTTTGCGCTGGAAATATCTTGTTCATGCATCGTTGCTGCAGCAAAGTTACTGTTTTCATCTTTATTTGCCTGGCTATCAGCAGACTTATTAAAACTATCCGGATCACCCGCAGGCAACGGTGTAGCCACTTCGGCCAGGTGTTCACTTAAACCGGAATTTTTAATTGACTGCTTACTGAATGCCTGATCAAGCCGTTGACTGATCCGCAGTATACATTGACTGGCAGGCGAATCCGGACTGGACAGGATAACAGGCTCCTGCTTTAAGATGGACTTCGGCATATTTTTATCATTTAAAATATGTCCGGCAAAATAAACTTTATAATGCAGGTACTGACTGACGGCATTTTTAAAACGTCTGAAGGTTGACTGTGCGGCACGTTTATTGTCTGCCATATTAACAATAACCAGTACAGAACGATTAAAATGCTGTTGTAATAACAC
The DNA here is from genome assembly GCA_027009375.1 of Gammaproteobacteria bacterium. Taxonomy (GTDB): domain Bacteria; phylum Pseudomonadota; class Gammaproteobacteria; order GRL18; family GRL18; genus JANELJ01. The sequence continues at coordinate 5,589 of JALVDE010000246.1, read as the reverse complement.
CCGAAGCAGAGAAAATGCATCGGTTAAAGAAGTCGGTTCCTGGGTAATAACCAGAATTAAATACGGGGCGGAAAGCAATAAATTAACATTAGTGCTGTCAATACCGGCGGCGGTATCAATTAGCAGGTATTGATAATTTTTTTCCAGGATCTGCAGCGCTTCAATTAACTTCTGCTGCTGAACTCGGGATAATTTAATAAAATCAGACACACCAGAAGCGGCAGAAATAATATCTATTTCTGCCGGCCCTTTAACAATAATGTCCTGCAGGGCAATATTCTGCTTAAAGAAGTGTTCCAGGGTATGTAAAGGTGTAATACCCAGAAGAATATTAATATTGGCCAGATTGGTATCCGCATCAAACAGGCAAACCTTATGACCAGCCTCAGCCAGAGCAAGCCCCAGGTTAGTAGCCAGAGTACTTTTTCCTACCCCGCCTTTGCCACTGGTAATTGCAATGACCTGCGCAATATTATTATTTATTTTTTTTGTTTTATTCACGTTTTTATTCAGGTTAATATTTCTGCATACCCATCTCAGAGAAATAACTCAAAAAATGTTCGGGTAAAATCAGTACAGCCCCCCCTGAATATTTGTGTTATAAAAGAGTATATTGGATTTAAAACAGTTTTACAAAAGTAGTTATTATCACCACAATTTCTTTTAAGCTGCAAAACTTGCAAATTCGGTTGAATTTACCTACACTTAGGTCATCTTCTTAAGTGGTTGCATGAGATAACAATTATAAAATGCAGAAGTCTTCACTCAATCAGACCTTACATACAGAGCTTGGCAAACTGCCATCCATCCCTCATGCACTGTTAAAATTACTGGAAATCATCCCCGATCCGGACGTTGACTTTAGTCAGATCAGCCAGATTATTCAAAGCGATCCGGCATTGACGACAAGAATTATGTCGGTTGCCAACTCAGGCGCCTATTACCAATGGAATGAATATAAAGACTTTCATCGCCTGGTAGTCGCTCTGGGTTTAAAGCAGGTTAAAACGATTACCATTAACTCTGCTGTACAACAGTTTTTTTCCCGCTTTAATCTTGATGACAAAGGCTTTTTGACCAGTTTCTGGAAAAGCTCCCTAAGCGCTGCTTCTATTGCCGGGAATCTGGCTCAATTGACCGGATACTCTAATAAAGATGAAGCCTATATTGCCGGTTTGTTACACAAAATGGGTGAACTGGTCTGCTTAAGCTATGATTTTGAAGAATATGTAAAACGCCTTAATGAACTACAGGCTAATAATCATACTGGAACCCTGGCTGAACTTGATCAGCAGCGTACTGCAATGGAGCAGGAATTGACTGGTTCCAGCATACCGGAAATCGGTGCCTGGATTATTCAGCAGTTTGATCAGAAAACCCTGTTAAGTGACGCTATTTTATATCAACGTGAACCAGCTAAAAATCTGGCCGGCACACCACACCTGATAAAAATAATTAATATCACCCATAAACTTGCCGAGCCGTTAAAAAACAGGGATCTGGTTTTTAATGAAGTTATGGATGTTTTTGATTTAAACCATGCGGTTCTCGAAGAATTACTGGAAAAAAGCCAGGCCGAAGTTCAGAAAGCCGCTAAGAGCATGAAAATTAATATTAATTCTCCTGCTGATCTGCAAAGCGATAATGAAAACATTCAGGTTAAACTGGCTGAAAATGTGCGTACCATCGCTTTATCCAGTTCTCTGCAGGAAATCGAAAACTTTCATTCTGAAATAGAACGAATCGAACGGGTTATTTTAAACCTTAATGTCTTATTTGGCCTGTCAAACACTATTTTTCTAAAATACGATGCACAGTCCGATAGTTTGAATGGCCTGCATGGTACTAACATTGATGACAAACTGCTGGCAGAGTTCAGGATACCTTTAACAGCAGAACAGACCCTGCCGGTACGGTCTCTGCTGAAACGTATCCCACTTTTTTCCAGTACCGATACTGCCGATAATGAAACCGATGAGCATAGTCATTCCGTACTGGACAGACAATTAGAGAAATTATTAAATTCAGAACAGATTTTGTGTATTCCATTAATGGAATCATTATATAACCAGAACACAGTTCAAGAGGAAAAATTCGGCGTTCTGGTTACAGGAGTCAGCACCAGCCATCTGCCGTCATTAAAACGTGAACAGGGGCTGTTACATGAATTTTCCCGTTCCACCTCTGAAGTAATATCCCGTGATAATGAAATTGCCCAACGCATTGAATCCATTCTGGAACAGGAACACTCACAACAGTCACTGGCCATCCGCAAACTGGTTCACGAAGCCAATAATCCTTTAGGAGTAATCCGTAATTATTTACAGATCCTGTCTCATAAACTGGAAGATTCCAGCGATGAAAAACTGCAGGGTCAGCTGGAAATTTTAATGGAAGAAGTGGAGCGTGTCGGCAATATTATGCTGAAAATTAAAGAGGTTCCGGAATACACTTCAACCGATAACAACCATGTTGATATTAACCAGCTTATCAGTCGGCTGATTTCTATATTTGAGGATTCCCTGTTTCTTAAAACAGGTGTTAAAGCCGAATTAAACCTGGATGAATCCATCCCGGCCATTGCCAGTAATGCCAATAGCATAAAACAGATTTTAACCAACTTACTTAAAAATGCGGTTGAGGCCATGCCGGAAGGTGGTGAAATTCAGGTTATTACCCGTGATCTGGTTAATTATAACGGTAACCAGTTCATAGAACTGCGTATTATGGATAACGGCCCGGGCATTCCCGAGGCTATTATGAAAAATTTATTTAATCCGGTTCAAAGTACCAAGTCCACAGAACATTCGGGACTTGGTCTCAGTATTATCAAAAATCTTGTTAATGATCTGGGAGGAACAATACAGGGCAGTAATCGCTATTCAGGCAAACCATTATCAGGGACGTGGCAGGAAAATAAAACAGGGGCAGAATTTGTTATTCTGCTACCCAGAAAACTAAGCCAACCTTCAGGAACATCCTGATAAACAGGTGCATGGACTTATTTTATGAATAATAAAAATAATGATATTGAAACATTTTACAGTTCCAGTTTTTACGGAAATATGAATTTACCGTCCAGAAAAGAAGCCAGTTCCATTAAAATTCTGGTGGCTGATGACCAGGAATTAATGCGTGAAAGCATCCAGGAATTACTGTCTCTGTATGACATGAGCTGTATTCTGGCCTGTGACGGTCAGGAAGCTCTGGATATTATGGCTGAACAGGACATTGATATTCTATTGCTTGATCTGATTATGCCGAATGTTGACGGCTTTCAGGTTATGAAAGAAGTTAACAGCAAATACCCCGATATCGATATTATTGTCACCAGTGGTGAAGCGACTTTTAAAAATGCCACCCTGGCCATGCGCCATGGCGTTAAGGATTTTCTGCACAAACCTTATATCCCCAGTGAATTAATTAAAGTACTCAACAACCTGATAGAAAAACGGGAATTAAAACACCAGCTTGATGCCATGTCTAATTACATTCAGACCTCAGAAAAGCACTACCGTTTTTTTGTTAATAACTCGCCTGATATTATTTATATGCTTGATCAGCAGGGGCAATTTGTCTTTGTTAACGAAAGAGCCTCTGAGTTACTGGGTTATACCCAGAAAGAATTTACCGGTCATCATTATTCTGAATTTATCCATAAAGAAGATCTGGAAAAAGCAAAATATGCTTTCAACACTCTTTCCGGCAATCCTGATACCGCGCAAAAAGTTGAATTCAGAATGCTGCCCAAATATCCCGGTGCGGATGCCTTATGTTTTGAATCACGCTCTATCATAATTAACCTGGATTCATCAGAACTTCCAGGCAGCAATACTAAAGGCAGTTTTTATGGCATCTATGGCGTTGCCAGAGATGTAACAGAGCAGAAACGTTCTGAAGAAATGATTTATTTTCAGCTCTATCATGATGCCCTGACCGAACTGCCTAATCGTATTTTATTTAAGGACAGAATAAATTTCGCCATCTCACAGGCCAACCGGAATAATCGCAAACTGGCCGTTATGTTTCTGGATATGGATCGTTTTAAAATAGTTAACGACTCTCTTGGACATCTGGCCGGTGATAGATTATTACAGGAAATTGCCAAACGACTGAAACAATGCATCCGGGACAGCGACACCCTGGCACGCATCGGCGGCGACGAATTTAACCTGATGCTGGCGGATATCAGTTCCAGGGAAGATGTCCTGAGCTCGGTTGAAAAAATAAGCACAGCGCTCGAGCAGCCGTTTCTGATTGGTGGTAATGAGGTCTATGTCACCTTCAGCATCGGCACCGCTCTCTACCCGGAAGACGGCAGTAATAGTGAAACCTTAATTAAACATGCAGATATGGCTATGTACAATATTAAGGGTAAAGGCAAAAATGGTCATGAGTTTTTTGCTGATCACATGAAAGATCTGTTCCAGCATCACCTGTCCATAGAAAACGGTATTAGAAAAGGCCTCCAGGAAAATCAGTTTGAAGTGTATTTCCAGCCCCAGTATAACGTCGAAACAGAAACTATATCCGGTGTTGAAGCATTGATACGCTGGAACCATCCAGAAAAAGGCCTGGTCTCACCCAGTGATTTTATACCGCTGGCAGAAGAAACCGGCTTAATTAATATCATTGGCGAATGGATGATTGAGACCTCCTGCAAAATCCTGCATGACTGGATAGCCATTAACCCTGCTTTCAGCAATTTAAAACTGGCCGTCAATATTTCTGCCTCTCAGATTGAAACGGATAATTTCTGTCTGTTTATTATTGAAACCCTGGAAAAATATCAGATTAGTGCAAAACAACTGGAACTTGAAATTACTGAAAACGTATTAGTACAGGATATGGAGCTGGTGGTCAGCAAATTACAGCGGCTGACTAAACACGGTATTCAGATTGCCGTTGATGATTTTGGCATGGGCTATTCATCCTTAAGTTATTTACAGACATTACCATTAAGCAACCTGAAAATTGACCGTTCTTTTATTGCTACTATTCAATCCAGAGGAGACAAGAATTCAATTATATCGGCTATAGTCGCCATGGCAAAAGAACTGGGACTGCATATAGTTGCAGAAGGCGTGGAAACCCAGGTACAGATGGACTACATTAAAAAAATCGGCTGTCCAACCGTACAGGGATTCTGGTATGGGCATCCCATGCCGGTAGAGGAATTAAAGCTGATTGCCCTGGAACAGTTTCATACTGCTCAAACTGCCTGAGCTTTAACCTTTTATTATTTATTAACCTGCCTTTATGGTCAAATGACCATTCCAGGTCGTTGGGCCTAATAAGGGATTGAGAATTATGATGAACAGCTGACATGGGATATACCAGCGACATTAAAAAACTCAGAAGGCTTTTGCCTGTAATATTTTTCTTCTATCGCTTTAGACTGCTCACTGTATGGATTGGTCATAACAGCCTGTAACTCCCTGAGGAGAGAATAGTCTCCGTCAGCGGCCTGTTGATATGCAGGTACCAGAAACCATTCTCGTAAAGTGTATTTTGGGTTAATACTTTTCATTTGTTTAGAAAGCTTTTCACGGGACTCAGGCAAAGTCACATTGATGAGTGATTTCCATT
>JALVDE010000245.1 GCA_027009375.1 Gammaproteobacteria bacterium | reverse complement strand
GGTTACAGCATTGGTCATACCGGGACCTGAGGTAACCAGAGCCACACCGGTTTTACCGGAGGAACGGGCATAGCCGTCAGCCGCATGCACTGCTGCCTGCTCATGACGAACCAGAATATGTTTGACTTCATCTGCTTTAAACAGCGCATCATAAATATGCAGTACGGCACCGCCCGGATAACCGAACAGATACTCAACACCCTCATCTTTGAGGAACTGCGCAATAATTTCGGAACCTGATAATTCCACTATTTACTCCCGTATAACCTGATACAAATTTTTCTTGGTTTTATTTCTTGTAAATGTTATCAATCGTAAGTGACCATCATTTAAATGACCATAACGGATATCTGAAAGACATTTCTTTAACTTAAATTAATCCTGCATTATACCCTGTAAAAACGGGCGTTTCAGCAAAAAACAGACTCAGGAGTACAAAAAGTGGTAATAATTTATCAGAAGAATGGAATATTCTGGAAGATTTAATTAGGAATAAGAACTTTGGCGGGGATGGATAAATAAAATAGAAAAAGAGAACAAATTATCCCCTCAGAGTGAGGGGATAATTTGCAGCTGAATTATAGCTTGTCAGCTTCTTCAGCCAGATATTCAGCAACACCGTCTGGAGTCGCTTTCATACCTTTTTCACCTTTGTGCCAGCCTGCTGGACAGACTTCACCATGCTCTTCAGTAAACTGCAGTGCATCGATCATACGCAGCATTTCGTCAATGTTACGACCTAAAGGCAGATCATTAACAACCTGGTGACGAACAATACCGTTCTTGTCAATCAGGAAAGAACCACGGAAAGCAACACCGCCAGCTTCTTCTACATCATAATCCTGACAGATAGTGTGCTTAAGATCAGCAACCAGTGGATATTTAACCGGACCAATACCACCTTCATTGATAGGCGTATTTCTCCAGGCCAGGTGAGTGAAATGAGAGTCAATGGAACAACCGATGACTTTAACACCACGAGAAGTGAACTCTTCTATACGGTGATCAAACGCAATCAGTTCAGAAGGACATACGAAAGTAAAATCCAGTGGGTAGAAGAATAAAACAGCATAGCTGTCTTTAATGTAATCACCGAAATTAAAATCTTCTTTAATTTCACCGTCGCCCATAACAGCATTTGCAGTAAAATCGGGAGCCTGTTTGCCAACAAGTACGCTCATTATTCATTTCTCCTAATGAAATATTATTAATAGTGTTTGTCGTTTAAGTTTATAAGTATATTACTAAAACAATAAATACCCTACTTATTTAGTGAGTTATTTTAGAATGACTCTAAATTAAAAGCAAGAATAAGTTTTAATTTTTTTGCGATCAACAACTACATATAAACATTCTATTTTAATAAGGCACGACCCTCTCAAATTCAAGAGCCAATTTCAGTCGGATTCAGCTACGTAATTTTGCAAAAGCATTCGCCATGGCATTATTGGCTGGTGTAGCCTGCTTTATTTTACGTTTCTGTCTACCCTGGGCCGGGCGCATGGGTTCGCCAGAGCGTTTTTGCGGTTTTTCGGCTTTTTCATTTAGACGCATGGTTAATGCTATACGGTTACGTTTTAAATCCACCTCAACCACTTTGGCCTTAACTACATCTCCGGCTTTAACTATATCCCTGGGATCTTTAACAAACTTATCGGCCAGTTGGGAAATATGAACCAGGCCGTCCTGATGCACCCCGATATCTACAAATGCACCGAAGTTGGTCACATTAGTTACCACCCCTTCAAGGATCATTCCTTCTTTCAGATCTTTTGGTGATTCAACACCTTCAACAAAGCTGGCTGTTTTAAACTCAGGGCGTGGATCCCGTCCGGGTTTTTCCAGTTCCGCCAGCACGTCTCTGACAGTGGGTTCTCCAAAATTTTCATCGGTAAACTGGGCTGGATTTAAGGAACGAAGGAAGGATTTATCCCCAATTAAGTTACGGATATCCCGATTACAGCTTGCGGCAATTTTTTCCACCAGGGGGTAAGCCTCTGGATGTACTGCAGAACCATCCAGGGGATTGTCACCGTTCATTACTCTTAAAAAACCGGCAGATAACTCAAAAGCCTTATCGCCCATGCGGGAAACTTTCAGCAATTCTTTACGGCTTTTAAAAGCCCCGTTCTGTTCACGATACGCCACAATATTACTGGCCTGGGTACGACTGAGACCGGATACCTGCGTTAATAAGGGTACCGATGCGGTGTTTAAATCAACACCGACTCCATTTACACAGTCCTCCACCACAGCATCGAGCTTTTTACTTAATTGGGTCTGACTGACATCATGCTGATACTGTCCCACACCAATGGACTTAGGATCAATTTTAACCAGTTCTGCCAGCGGATCCTGTAAACGCCGGGCAATGGAAACCGCCCCGCGCAAAGAGACATCCAGTTCAGGAAATTCCTGTGCAGCCAGTTCCGAAGCAGAATACACAGAAGCACCGGCTTCTGATACGACGACTTTGCTTAACCGTAGTTCCGGCACCTGTTTAATGACGTCTGCTGCCAGTTTGTCCGTTTCCCGTGAGGCTGTACCATTGCCAATGCTGATCAGCTCTGCTGAATGCTTTCTGGCCAGGGCGGTCAGGGTATGTACAGACTGCTCCCATTCATGCTTTGGGGCATGGGGATAAATGGTAGTGCTGTCCAGTAATTTACCTGTGGCATCCACCACAATCACTTTAACACCGGTTCGAATGCCCGGATCCAGTCCTATAGTAATTTTCTGTCCTGCCGGTGCAGCCAGCAGCAGATCTTTGAGGTTATTACCAAATACATCAATAGCGGCTTCTTCTGCCTGTTCCCGTAGACGTTTTTTTAAATCCATATCCAGAGCGGTTTTTAACTTGATTTTCCAGGTCCACTTAACCACCTCCATCAGCCATTTGTCTGCCGCTCTGCCCTGGTCTTCAATATTAAAGAAACGGGCAATT
>JALVDE010000244.1 GCA_027009375.1 Gammaproteobacteria bacterium | reverse complement strand
AACTGCTAAAATAAAAAAGATAAGACATCATATACGAAAATCATTCCGGAAACACTCAACCGGAAATAGCAAAAAGGTAATGAGTTTGTGGATATAGCAACGGTTATTGGTATTGTTGGTGCTCTGGGCATTATTGCAGTGGCCATGGTGCTCAGTGGCGGCATAGTCCTGTTTATTAATGTTCCATCCATTCTTGTGGTATTCGGCGGAGCCTCTTTTGCTGTTATGGCCATGTTCCCACTGGGGGTAACCATTGGCTCCTTTAAAGTCTTGCTCAAATCCATTTTAAATAAACCTGATGATCCCAATGAACTGATTGAAAAAGGTGTGGAACTGGCCACTATTGCCCGTAAAGAAGGTATTCTGGGCCTGGAAGGACAGGAAATACCTAATGAGTTTCTGCAAAAAGGCATCAGCCTGTGTGTGGACGGGCATGAGCCGGACTTTGTGCAGAGAATGCTCTCCAAGGATATTAATCTGGCGGTAGAGCGTCATGAGTGGGGGCAGAAGTTTTTTATGAAAATTGCCGACATGGGGCCGGCCATGGGGATGATTGGTACCCTGATTGGTCTGGTGGGTATGCTGGCCAATATGGATGATCCCAAAACCATTGGACCCTCTATGGCGGTTGCGCTGTTAACGACACTGTACGGTGCGGTACTGGCCAATGCCTTTTGTATTCCTGTGGCCGATAAACTGGCCTGGATTGCGGATCAGCAGCGTCTTAACCGGTCCCTTATTCTGGAAATTATCGGTGCTATTCAGGAAGGCATTAATCCCAAGGTTATGGGTGAAATGCTGCAGACTTACCTGCCTGAAGGTAAACGTACGGCGGCAGCGGAATAACTTATGTATCCGGTCTTTCAAATATATTCTACGGCTGGTATCTGCTAGATGGAAGAAGAACAAAAGTGTAAATGCCCGGCAGGTATTCCTGCCTGGGTGCTGACATTTGCAGATTTAATGTCGCTGTTAATGTGCTTTTTTGTATTGCTATTATCCTTTTCTGAAATGGATGTGCAGAAATTCAAGCAGATTGCCGGTTCCGTAAAAGCGGCTTTTGGTGTGCAACGTGATATTAAAGCAGTAGAAATCCCTAAAGGGGTTAATATTGTGGCCAAAGAATTCAGTCCGGCGCCGCCTCAGCCTACTGTTATTAATGAAGTCCGTCAGAAAACCATGGATGATACCATGCAGGAACTCAAGCTGATTGAGAAGCTGGAACGACTACAGGCGGAAGAAAATGAGCTGAAAGACAAAATGGAAAATATGTCTGAAGCAGAAGCCGATTCAGAAGGTCTGAAAAAACGTCTGCAGGAAGTTATGGCGGAAAAGGCAGAGGTAGAAGCTCAGTTAAATGCCTTGAGGCAAAGACTTGATGATGTTCAGGCAGAGGCTATTAAGGAAAAAGCCGACCAGTTAAAAGCAGCATTAAAAGAAGAAATTCAGGCTGACATGATAGATGTGGAAGCTCATGACAAGAGTATTACTATTCGTATTCGTGACAAAGGCTCTTTTGCTCCGGGATCTGCACGACTGACCGATGATTTTATCGAAATACTGGAAATTATTGCCGAGGAACTCAGCCATACTCCGGGTAATATTACGGTAGCCGGTCATACCGATGATGTGCCTATTAATACTGCTCAGTTCCGCTCTAACTGGGAACTGTCCTCGGCCCGTGCTGCTGCGGTGACCCATGAATTATTAATGGATGACCGTTTAAGCCCCAAACGCTTCAGTATTCAGGCCTTTGCTGATGTTAAGCCGCTGGCACCCAATGACAGCTCGGAGAACCGGGCTATGAACCGACGGGTAGAGATTATTATTTCTCAAAGCAAGGAAGAACTGGGCATTAAGCCTGTTGACAAAAATGCCTCTGCAGAATTAACGGCACCTGAAGCAGAGCAGCAGAATCCGTCAAAACAGAAATCAGCCAAAGCTTCGATATCAAAGCCGGTATCAGGTACTAAAACAACGGCAGGCAACAAGCCTGTTCAGCCTGAAAATACAGTTAGTACCCAGGAGCAGGGTATAGAGGATTCAATTGAAGAGCCGCCAAGTTTTATACAATTTTAAATCGCCTGAACTATGGCCTATGATTAAAAAAATAATATGAATGATAATAATATAAATGACCGCAGGCAGTATTATCGAATTGATGATAATGCTATTTTTTCTTATTCCATTATTGATGAAAATACGCTTCATTCTAATGATTCGGAAGACTTAAATCAGTCCAGTGCTTTTGAAATCATTGAATTATTTGGGCATATGAATCAGCAGATGAAAGCGACTCTGGGGCGCATTTGTGAACATTCACCCGATATTGCCAGCTATTTAAGAAATCTGGATAATAAGGTAGAACTGCTGGCACAGATATGTCTGCTTCAGGATCAAAAATCACCTCTGGAATCCCGCAGGGAGATAAACCTGGGTGCAGGAGGTCTGGCTTTTGGTAATGATGAAAAATTAAGCCAGGGTACTTTGCTGAAAATGAACCTGATCCTGTCAACCGATTTACTTTGTCTGCGGCTCAAAGGTCGGGTTTTACAGGTATCTAAACAGAAAGAAGGTCATTATCCATATCGTATATCAGTCGGCTTTGTAGATATTTCTGATAATGAAGTGGATCAGATCATCCGCCACATTATGCGCCAGCAATCCGAACAATTACGTGCACAACGAGAAAACTAAACTTTTCTACACTGCTTTCAAGCTAAAACCTGTAACCTTCTAAAAACCCCCTTTAAAAATATTCTCCTGATCCCAATATAGCAACAAAAAATAACCCTATATTGTTGCAGGAGATTAAAATGCCTATATATGAATACCGATGTGACGGTTGCGGCCATGAAATGGAAGTTATGCAGAAAATGTCAGATGATCCCATGAAAGACTGTCCTGTATGCAAGGAATCAAAACTGAAAAAACTGATTTCGGCCTCGGGTTTTCGTCTAAAGGGCAGCGGCTGGTATGAAACCGATTTTAAAAATTCCAAAAAGTCATCAGGTAATAGTTCCGGCAATCAGTCCAGCGGCGGCTGTGGCGGCGGCAGTTGCGGCTGTCACTAAAGTAGAGCAGGTAAAGCTCTGAGAAAACTTTTATAAGCAAGCCCTTGTAGTCTGTAACTACAAAGCTTAAAATTAGCGGTTTTCGATTAACCATTCAAATTGCAGCTAATTACAGGAATACAGGGTATGCGAAGCCATTATTGCGGGCATTTATCAGAAGAACACATTGATCAGGAAGTGACATTAAGCGGCTGGGTGCATCGTCGCCGGGATCATGGTGGTGTTATCTTCGTTGACCTGAGAGATCGGGAAGGTATTGCCCAAATCGTTTTTGACCCTGATAATCCTGAAATGTTTATGCAGGCTGAGCGTATCCGTAATGAATACGTCCTGCAGGTAAAAGGCAAGGTGCGTCAGCGTCCTGACGGTACAGAGAACCCTGAAATGCCTACCGGTCAGGTAGAAGTCATGGCTCAGGAACTGGTGGTACTAAACAGTGCCCAGACACCTCCGTTTCAGCTGGATGACGATGATGTATCAGAAGAGCATCGTCTGCGCTACCGTTATATCGACCTGCGCCGTCCGGAAATGCAGCAGCGTCTGATCCTGCGTGCACAAATTACCCGTTACCTGCGCAACTACCTGGATGATGAAGGTTTTCTGGATATAGAAACCCCAATTCTGACTAAGGCAACGCCGGAAGGTGCCCGTGATTACCTGGTGCCCAGCCGTACTCATCCCGGTGATTTTTTTGCACTGCCTCAGTCCCCCCAGTTATTCAAGCAGTTATTAATGATGTCCGGCATGGACCGTTATTATCAGATCACCCGATGTTTCCGGGATGAAGACCTGCGAGCGGATCGTCAGCCGGAATTTACTCAGCTGGATATTGAAACGTCCTTCCTGGAAGAAGAACAGCTGATGAATCTTATGGAAGAAATGATCCGTGGTCTGTTTGCCCGGGTTCTGGAAGAACAACTGCCCAATCCTTTCCCCCGTATGACTTATGCCGAAGCCATGAACCGCTACGGCAGTGATAAACCGGATCTGCGTATTGACCTGGAACTGGTGGAAGTCGCCGATGTTCTGACCGATGTGGATTTCAAGGTGTTCTCCGGTCCGGCTAAAGATCCTAACAGCCGGGTCACGGCTTTAAGAGTGCCTAAAGGCTCAGAACTGACCCGCAAGCAGATTGATGAATACACCAAATACGTGGGTATTTACGGTGCCAGGGGGCTGGCCTATATTAAAGTTAATGAAAAAGCCCTGGGCAGAGAAGGTCTGCAGTCTCCCATTGTTAAGTTTATTCCCGATGAAGCCTTAACGGTTATTCTGGATCGCACCGGTGCAGAAGATGGTGATTTAATCTTCTTTGGTGCAGATAAGGCCAAAGTGGTCAATGAAGCACTGGGTGCTTTGCGTGTTAAAGTGGCCCAGGATATGGGACTGGTCAATCGAGGCTGGCAGCCGTTATGGGTGGTGGACTTCCCTATGTTTGAATACGATGACGATGGCCAGCGCTGGACCGCGCTGCATCATCCGTTTACTTCCCCCAATACAGACGATCCGCAGGAGTTACTGGACAACCCCGGTGAGAGCCTGTCCCGTGCCTATGATATGGTGTTAAACGGTACTGAACTGGGCGGCGGTTCTGCCCGTATTCACAGCCAGGCCATGCAGGAAAGCGTGTTTCAGTTATTGGGTATCAGTGATGAGGAAGCCCAGGACAAGTTCGGCTTCCTGCTTGAGGCACTGAAATACGGCTGTCCTCCCCATGCCGGTATTGCTTTTGGTCTGGATCGTCTGGTGATGTTAATGACCGGTTCCAGTTCCATCCGTGAAGTTATGGCTTTCCCTAAAACCCAGTCTGCGGCCTGTCTGCTGACATCGGCACCGTCTGCGGTGAGTGCGGCACAGTTAAAAGAGCTGGGGATAAAGAAACGTGAAGTTTTAAGTGATAAAATTGCGGAATAAAACTGAAATTACAAAATAGAAAGAGGTTCTAATGGCAGGTCATAGTAAATGGGCAAATATTCAGCACCGTAAAAAAGGTCAGGATGCCAAGCGCGGTAAGTTGTTTACTAAATTAATTCGTGAAATCACAGTGGCGGCCCGTTTAGGCGGGGGCGATCCGGATGCCAATCCACGTCTGCGTGCTATTGTGGATAAATCTTTACGTGCCAATATGACCCGGGATACAGTTGAGCGAGCTATTAAGCGCGGTGCCGGTGATACAGACGGGGATAACTTTGATGAGATCCGTTATGAAGGTTATGGCCCCAGCGGTGTAGCCGTGATGGTGGACTGTCTGACCGATAATAAAAACCGTACCGTGGCCGAAGTACGTCACGCCTTTACCAAGGCAGGCGGTAATCTTGGTACCGATGGTTCGGTGTCTTACCTGTTCAGTAAAATTGGTATTTTAAGCTATCCTGCCGGCAGTGATGAAGATGCGATTATGGAAGCCGCTCTGGATGCTGGTGCCGAAGATGTTGAAACCAATGAGGACGGCTCTATCGACGTTATCACAACAGCAGAAAACTTTATGGATGTTAAGGATGCCATGGTCGCCGCCGGTTTTGATCCGGAAGTAGCGGAAGTTACCATGAAAGCGTCTACATCCGTTGATTTAAGCCTGGAAGATGCCCAGAAAGTGATGCGCATGGTGGATATGCTTGAAGATCTTGACGATGTACAGAATGTTTATTCCAATGCTGAGTTTTCTGATGAGGTTATGGAGCAGCTAAGTCAGTAGCGACATACAAATAGATCCTCCCTTCCCTGGGAGGATGAGAAGAAAAAATAATAAGGGCAAACTTACCATCAGTCTATCCATACCCGAAAAAAAAATAATCCTGGGCATCGATCCGGGCTCTCTTAAAACAGGCTATGGTCTCATAGAATCCTCAGGCAACCGCTTACGCTTTCTGGAATGCGGTACTATTAAAACGGGTGGCGGCCCTTTACCTCCCCGATTACAAATCATTTTTAAAGATATACAGCAGGTCGTCCGGCACTGGTCACCTGATGAAATGGCCATTGAAAATGTCTTTCTGGCCCGTAATCCGGACTCTGCCCTTAAATTAGGACAGGCCAGGGGTGCGGCTATCTGTGCGGTTATGGCTGAAAATATTCCGGTATCTGAATATACGGCCAACCAGGTCAAGCAGGCTATTGTGGGCAAGGGGCATGCCGCCAAGTCCCAGGTTCAGCACATGGTTAAGGTGCTGCTCAATCTTAATACCACACCTCAGGCGGATGCGGCGGATGCTCTGGCTATTGCACTGTGTCATGCGAATACCCGTAAAACCATGCTAGAATTAAAACCCAGTGCCAGTTCACGCTATCCTGCAGAAGTTCTGGGCGCGATACGCGGTAGAAGAAAAAAACGCTTCACCCTATAATAATTTCAAAAAGACGGTTTACAATAAATAATGATTGGACGTTTATCCGGAATTTTAATTCAGAAACAGCCTCCCTTATTAATGGTGGATGTGCATGGTGTCGGTTATGAAGTGCAGGCGCCTATGAGTACGTTTTACCAGTTGCCGGAACTGGATAATCCGGTGGTGATACTGACTCATCTGGTGGTGCGTGAAGATGCCCAGTTATTATACGGTTTTCATAGTGAGTCGGAGCGGTTATTGTTTAAGAGCCTGATTAAGGTTAATGGTGTCGGCCCCAAACTGGCGCTGACTATTTTATCGGGGATCAGTGCGGATGAATTTGTGCAGGTGGTTAAAAATAATGATGAGTCCGGTCTGGTGCGTTTGCCCGGTATTGGTAAAAAGACCGCTCAGCGCCTGATTATTGAAATGAAAGACCGGCTCAAAGACTGGCAATTGCCATCAGATAATACAGGCGATAAAACCTCGACTGAGTCTGATAATTCTGTACCAGAACAGGATACCATACAGGAAGCAATCAGCGCCCTGATAGCCCTGGGTTATAAACCGGTTGAAGCCAGTAAAATGATTTCCAGTCTGGACAATGAAGGACATAGCTGTGAGATGCTGATTAAACAGGCACTTAAGAATACCGTTAGAAATTAATTTAGGATCATAATTCATCCATTTATTCCCTCTCCCTTTGGGAGAGGGTTCGGGTGAGGGGATTTTGTACAGGAAAAATGCTGGACAACGAACGAATTATTAGCTCAACTGAACTGTCAAGCGAAGATATGCTTGATAAGGCCATACGCCCTAAAACCCTGCAGGATTATGTCGGCCAGCCTTCTGTCTGTGAACAGATGGAAATCTTTATTCCCGCTGCACGCAATCGCAATGAAGCTCTGGATCATGTGCTGATTTTTGGACCGCCCGGATTGGGTAAAACCACCCTGTCCCATATTATTGCCAATGAAATGGGTGTTAATATGCGCCAGACGTCAGGGCCGGTTCTTGAGAGACCGGGTGACCTGGCGGCATTACTGACTAATCTGGAAGAAGGTGATGTGCTGTTTATTGATGAAATTCACCGCCTCAGCCCGGTAGTAGAAGAAGTCCTGTATCCGGCTATGGAAGATAATCAGCTGGATATCATGATTGGTGAAGGTCCGGCTGCCCGTTCCATTAAGCTGGATTTACCGCCCTTTACCCTGATTGGTGCCACCACCCGTGCCGGCCTGCTGACTTCACCCCTTAGAGACCGTTTTGGCATTGTGCAGAGACTGGAGTTTTATTCCATTGCCGATCTGTCTCATATTGTTGCCCGTTCAGCTAGAATAATGGGTGTGGATATTGAGCCTCATGGTGCTTCAGAAATTGCTAAACGTTCCCGCGGTACACCACGCATTGCTAATCGTCTGCTAAGACGGGTACGGGATTTTGCTGAAGTAAAAAGCAATGGTACAGTCAATGCCAAAATTGCTGATCAGGCTTTAAATCTGCTGGATGTGGATCCCATGGGTTTTGATATGATGGATCGCAAGCTGCTGCTCAGTATTATAGAAAAATTTGACGGCGGCCCGGTTGGAATTGACAATCTGGCTGCGGCCATCAGTGAAGAAAAAGGTACCATAGAAGATGTACTGGAACCTTTTTTGATCCAGCAGGGTTATATCATGCGTACCCCCCGGGGACGGGTTGCTACTGATATGGCTTACTTACACTTTGGTATTGAGAAGAATAACTAAAATGGAATTTATCTGGCCAGTCAGAGTCTACTACGAAGACACCGACAGCGGCGGAGTGGTTTATCACTCCAATTATCTGAATTTTATGGAGCGGGCCCGTACTGAATGGCTGCGTGCTTTAGGACTTGAACAGGATGAAATCATTAATGAATACGGTATTGTTTTTGTGGTCAGCAGCCTGTCAATTAATTACCTTAAACCTGCCCTGTTTAATGATGCGCTGCAGGTCAGAACCAGCGTAAAAAAAATGTCCAGGGCCAGTCTGGTATTTGAACAGAGTATTATACGTCCTGCTGAAAATGGCGGGGAAGATATTCTGACCCGGGGCGAAGTAAAAATAGTCAGCCTCAGTCTGCATAAAAAAAGACCAGTGGCTTTACCGGATATGATTTATAACAAGTTTAAATAATAACTCCAGTTATTATTTAATATATTTACGAGTAAACCTGTATGCAACATGATATGTCAATATTATCTCTGATCACCAATGCCAGTTTTATGGTGCAGATGGTCATGCTGGGCCTGCTGACGGTTTCGGTAATATCCTGGACCATGATTATACAAAAGTGGCAAATACTGAAAAAAGCCAAACAGGAAGCCAATCTGTTTGAGCGTCGTTTCTGGTCAGGAGCGGATCTGGTGGATCTCTACAAAGCTTTAACCCAGAGAAAAAATGCTCAGGGCATGGCCAGTATTTTTGAAGCCGGATTCAGGGAATACGCTAAATTACACAAGCAGCCGGGTATCATCAGTGAGGCGGTACTGGAAGGGGCGCAAAGAGCCATGCGGGTTACCCTGAACCGGGAAGTGGAACGGGCTGAATCGGGTCTGCCGTTTCTGGCCACTGTTGGTTCCACCAGTCCCTATGTCGGCCTGTTTGGAACGGTCTGGGGCATTATGAATTCCTTTCGTGCTCTTGGACAGGTTGAACAGGCCACCATGTCCATGGTGGCTCCCGGTATTGCAGAAGCTTTGATTGCTACGGCCATGGGACTGTTTGCAGCGATTCCTGCAGTAATTGCCTTTAACCGTTTCTCCTATAGCGTGGAACGGCTGGAAAGCCGTTATGATGGTTTTATGGAAGAGTTCTCAAACTTACTCAACCGTCAGGTGCATAATCAGTAATGGCCAGAAAACGCCGTAAACCCATGGCTGAGATCAATGTGGTACCTTACATTGATGTTATGATGGTGCTGCTGGTGATCTTTATGATCTCAACTCCTTTGCTGACTCAGGGGGTAAAGGTTGATTTGCCTCAGGCAGAAGAAACCGAAGCACTGGATCCCAAACCGACAGAAACCGTTATTGTTAAAGTGGATGTCCAGGGAAGTTATTACCTGACCATTGGTCTGGGCAAGGAACAGCCGGTTGACAGAACCGCACTGGTGGAACAAATTAAAAACCAGCTGCTGGTGACCCCGAAACTATCTGTACTGGTGGCTGGTGATAAAGACGTACAGTATATTTATATTATGGATGTACTGGCCTTATTAAGTCAGGCGGGCATTCCTAATGTCGGGCTGATGACCAGAACTCTGGACGAGCAGACGCAAAATTAAATATGATTGAATGGATAAAAGAAAACAGTATTGCTTTTACCATTGCTGTCATTTTGCATCTGCTGTTTATTGGTGCCTTATTATTTAACTGGGAATATGATAAGCCCAAACAGATAGTTCTCAAACAGGGCGATGTGATCCAGACCACTGCTGTGGATGCCAATAGCTTTAATGCTAAAATTGAACAGATAGAACAACAGAAAAAAGCAGAGCAACAGCGTAAAGCGGCTGAAGCCCGGAAAAAGAAAGCGCTTAAGGAAAAAAAACGTCGGGAAGAATTAAAACGAAAGGAAGAAAAGAAACGCAAAAAAGCCGAAGCGGCCCGCAAAAAAGAACAGCAGCGCAAGGCCGCACTGCTGAAAGAGAAAAAATTAAAAGAACAGAAACTAAAAGAGAAAAAACTCAGAGAAAAGAAACTTAAAGAGAAAAAGCGTAAGGAAGCAGAGAAAAAAGCAGCAGAAGAAAAGCGTAAAAAAGAACAGGCCCGTAAAAAAGCTGAGGCCCGAAAAGCAGAAGAAAAAAAACGCAAAGAGGCTGAACAGAAACGAATAGCAGAACAAAAACGCAAAGAAGAACAGCGGCAAAAAGCCGAGGCCGAGAAAAAACGTCAGGCAGAACTCAGGCGCCAGCAGGAGCGGGAACGAGCCGAGCGTGAACGATTAAGCCGGGGTACTGTCAATAAGTATGTTGCCCTGATCGCCCAGAAAATTGAGCGTAACTGGCGTCAGCCACTGGATGCTCCGCGTAATCTGCAGTGTAAAATTGATATCCGGCTGCGTTCCACGGGTGAAGTGGTCAGCGTTAAAATTGCAGAAAGCAGCGGCAATGCCTCATTTGACCGTTCCGTGGAAACGGCGGTACGCAGAGCATCGCCATTGCCTGTTCCTAAAGATAGTGTTATTTTTAAAGAATTCGAAGTCATGAGATTACGATTTGAGCCTGGAAGCCACTAAGTACATGAAATTATTCACTCTCAAGCCCATCAGTGCTGTTATTTTATTATTGATTTATCTGATGTTTATAAGCTCTCCGGCTTATGCCGTTCTGGAAGTCGAGATTAAAGGCGGTTTTCAAAGTGCCAACCCCATTGCTATTGTACCTTTTGCCTGGCCTCGAAGCGGTTCGGCACCCACTGATATTGCGCGGATTGTGCGTTCTGATCTGGCCCGCAGCGGAATTTTTTCTCCCTTAAAACTTAATCAATTGCCGGAACGCCCTGCACTGGGCGGTAATATTAATTTTGACCGCTGGAAAAACACCGATGCAGAGCAGCTGGTTATTGGTGCTATTACCCCGGTCGGTCAGGATCTGTATGAAGTAAAATTTCAGATGCTGGATGTGTTCAGCCGTCAGGAGATGGTTGCCTATCGTTATACGGTCAAGAAAAACCAGTTACGCCGGGTGGCTCATCAGATCAGTGACAAAATTTATGCAAAGCTGACCCATACCCGGGGTGCCTTTGATACGCTTATTGCTT
Source organism: Gammaproteobacteria bacterium (assembly GCA_027009375.1). Classification (GTDB taxonomy): domain Bacteria; phylum Pseudomonadota; class Gammaproteobacteria; order GRL18; family GRL18; genus JANELJ01. Next base: position 18,050 of record JALVDE010000244.1, on the reverse strand, counting down.
ATGTAGTCGTCAAAAATGATCCGGGCAGTAAAAAAAGAACCTACACCCTGGCGGTGGCTGATTCAGACGGCTTTGGTGAGCAGATTATTCTTAAATCCAGAAAACCCGTTATGTCACCGAGCTGGTCACCCAACGGCAAACGTCTGGCCTATGTATCTTTTGAAAAAGACCGCTCCATTATTTACCTGCAGGAACTGAAAACTGGTCAACGTAAAGTACTGGCCCAGTTTAAGGGTATTAATAGTGCACCGGCTTTTTCTCCTGACGGCAAACGACTGGCGCTGACCCTGTCCAAAGACGGTAACTCGGAAATATATATCATGTATATTGCCAGCGGCGTATTGCAGCGTATAACCAACCATTACAGCATTGATACCGAACCATCCTGGTCGCCTGATGGCCGGAGCATTATTTTTACCTCAGACCGGGCGGGTAAACCGCAAATTTATCAGGTTGCTGTGGGACCTCAGGGCAAAGCCGGTAATCCCCGCCGCCTGACCTATGAGGGGGATTATAATTCCAATGCCAGCTATTCACCGGACGGAAAAAACATTACACTGATCACCCGTGTACAGGGGCAATACCGGGTCGCTACTCTGGAGCTGGACACGGGCTATCTGCAGGTTTTAACTCATTCCAGTCTAGATGAATCCCCATCCTATGCACCTAATGGAAAAATGATTTTATATGCAACCGAGTTGCGTGGCCGGGGTATTCTGGAAGCCATTGCCGTTGACGGCAGCAACTCACCTCAAAGATTACGTGTACTGAGCGGCGATGTAAGAGAGCCCGCATGGTCACCTTACCGCAGCCGATAAACACCAGGAGCCTGAAATGACTAAATTTCTGAAAACCTTTATTTTATTAATAATGATCACCCCTCTGTTATTACTCACAGCCTGTTCATCCACCAGTGAAGACGAAACTAATAATGCCGCTGTAGAAGATCGTACCGGCGGTGCTGCCGGTACCCAGAATGGGGAGGGCTACGAAGGCCAGACCGGGGGCTATAATGATTCCGGTATGGGTGATGGTTCAGCCATGAACGGCCAGTCCTACAGCGGTGACCCTCTGTCCGATCCCAATAGCCCCTTATCCATAAGAACCATTTATTTTGACTATGACAGTGCTCAGATCAGTACCGAAGGTCAGTCTGCCCTAAATGCTCATGCTGAATATCTGTCTCTGCATCCGGATAAGGTGATTACCATTGAAGGCCATACCGATGAACGGGGCACCAGAGAATATAACCTCTCTCTGGGTGAACGTCGTGCCCAGGCTGTGGCAGACTTTCTGATGGCCTCCGGTGTACCGGCACAGCAGATGAAAGTCACCAGCTATGGCGAAGAAAACCCAGTAGCACTGGATCATAATGAATCGGCCTGGCAGTTAAATCGTCGTGTTGAACTGATTTATTAAGGATTGCGGATATCTCTATGGGCTTTATCAAAAGAACGTGCTTTGTATTATCCGGCCTGATATTGCTATCGGCTGTTTATAGTGTTCAGGCAGAATCCAGGGATGATTATAAAAATCGTCCCCTGGCTGTTCGGGTAGAACGTCTGGAACGGCTGATGAGCTCTCAGAAACAGCTGGAATTTCTGTATCGTCTGAAACAACTACAGAAAGAAAATCAGGAACTGCGCAGTTTACTGGAAGAGCAGGCCAATGAAATCCGCCAGCTTAAACAGCAGCAGCGTCAGTTGTACCAGGACATGGATCGTCGGCTGGGACAGAGTGCCGGTGTTTCTCAGGTACCATTAAGCGGAACAGAACCTGCCGGTCAGGAAAAAATATCCCCTCCTGTTGAAGTCGTTGAGAAATCCACGGTCAAACCGTCTAATTACGGTATTACTGAAAGGGAAGAAATACTGGTAGAACAATCCCGGCAATCATCCCCAAAACCTGCTTCGGCCAGTGTTTCACAAAAACCTCAGGCAGCCGTCAGAAAACCCATGACGGCTAAAGAGCGTCAGGCAGAACAGAAAGCCTATCAGGAGGCTTATGATGAGTTAAGAGCCCGTCGTTATAATGCGGCCAGGGAAGCTTTTACCCGATTTATCGAACAATACCCTCATGGCCGCTACGCCCATATTGCCCAGTACTGGATTGCTGAATCCAGTTATGCCCAGAGAGATTATGAACAGGCCATTGCCGATTACCAGCGCCTGCTGGATGTATATCCCTTCAGTCCTAAAAAAGCCGAAGCTGAGCTTAAAAAAGCCTATAGTTATTATGAGCTGGGTAAAAAAGACGAAACCCGGAAAACACTTGAGCAGTTATTACGTCAGTACCCCGATACCACGGAAGCCGGGCAGGCCAGACGTTTATTAAAAAAATTATAAATAAATTATAAATAAATTAGAAATATTTTATAAAAAGTAATAAAAAAACTTGCCAAAAAAACTAAAAACGGTAGAATATGCGCCATCCTGAAGAGACGGCAAAAGCGGTCCATTACACAGGATGGGCCGTTAGCTCAGTTGGTAGAGCAGTGGACTTTTAATCCATTGGTCGTGAGTTCGAGTCTCACACGGCCCACCATTATTTTAAACCCCTGATAGTTTCTACTTTCAGGGGTTTTTTCATTTAGGGGCTTCAAAATACAAAAGATAACAGTTGTTAAACCTGACTGGCTAAACATAAACATCAAAAACAGGCCGGGTGACTGGTCGAGAAACAGGATCGAAGCCATCAACATTGTCTCCTGCTTCATACAGTCTTTCATAAACGGAAACACCCAAAGCACGTTGTTGTGCAGTCTGTAAGGCTTCATTGACATTGGCTGCATCATAAGTCCAGACTGAAGAGCTGCTTTCAGAGCTTCCGTTGCTGGATGCCTGACTATTGTCAGAAGCATTGGCTGATGCAGATGCATAGGTTTCAAACTGCTGTTTGACCAGTTGCTGTGAGTATAATTCAACACCGGTTTCCCGTGCTGAATCTCTTAAGGCCTGATTGGATAATTTAACAGTGTCAACATCTAAAGGCTGACCGGACTGCTGAGCTTCGGCAACCTGCTGCAGGGTATTACGCCGGGTTGCCTGTTGAACCAGATCCAGGTAAGTATTGTTATTTAAGCTGGTAGTAGTAAGCATGGCTGTCTCCCTGTAGATCAATTTAGGTTTGATGTTCTTTATTCGGCTTTGATAGTAATATATCAATGTAGCTGTCCATATTCCTGACCATAGCGGACAATAATCTGACATAAAATGACAAAATTTCAGAAATTACAGGCTGGAGAATCGGAACTGTTTTTTAAATTGAGAGGGTGATTCCCCTGACCATTGTCGAAAGGCCCGACTGAAGGCACTGGAATCAGAAAAGCCCAGTTGAAAAGCAATTTCAGTAATGCTGTATTGATTTTTCTGCAGATATTCTTTACTGAGCCGGAAACGCAGATCGTCCAGGATGGTTTTAAAAGAGGTATTTTCGGCCTGCAGATGCCGGTGTAAGGTTCTTGGGGTAAGATGCAGAAGCTGACTCACTTTCTCAATGGATACCTCGGAGGGTAGTAAACGGCTGATGGCCTGCCGAACCCTGCTTGTGGTATTTTCTTTATACATGCTATCCAGGTAGTCAAGCAGGGTTTTATCCGTTATCAGGTTAATATTGCTCAGCACATTGAGCAGGGGAGTATCGACCACCTCTGCCGGTAAGCACAGTTTGTTGACAGGCTGTTCAAACAATACCGGGCACTGAAAATAGTCATTATAGGCCTGCTGACAGGGTGGTTTCGGGTGAGCCAGGTAAACGGCTGAGGGCCTGAGATTGTGACCAAAATTACTCTGGCACATATGAAACAGTATGGTTATGCCGCTGTCCATTTGTGCCATAGTGACCCGTGAAATATCCTGTACATCAAGGATTACATTAAACTGTTCCTCTGTTTCTTCAATGGCCAGATTTATAAATTCACTGACCATTTTCTGATAACGCAGCAGGCGTTCAAAGGCGGCCCGCAGGGTCGGACTGCTCAGCCAGGCATAGCCGAGCAGGTTTAAATCGGAGGGGTGAAAAATATTTGCCGTTTTAAGGCCGAAGCAGGGATCCTCTATTATATGAGATGCTTCTGACCACAGCTGCCAGGCTTTCTGATAATTTACCCGTTTCCGGTCATTGCTAAGGTCAGTTCTGGACAGGCCTGCGGAAGCAAAAATAGTATCAGCATCCTGCCGATGGTATTCCAGAAGCTTATAAAGTATCTTTAGTACCGAGGTTGATATAGTGTAAGTCATTGGTTCTGCAAGGGTATGATGAATTTGATTTTAGTATAGTTGTTGAAACAGCTTCTTAATACCTGTATTGCCATCGAGGTAAGTATAAACCCTTATCTATATAAGTAATATTAATAAAATCTAATATAAGGGGTTGCTAATCTTTCTGGTTCGATCTATACTGACTTCACTTTATAAAAAGATTGAAAAAACATTATTAATAATTATATAGCAGTTCGTAATATTAGAATCGTTAATATAAATAGCAGTAAGGAAGATGTTTTTATCAATCCATTTTCAGCCCTGTATTGGGTAGCTCTTTTTTTGGGCTAAAAATTGTTGTATTTTTTATGACAAATTTAACACATTCATTATTTAAACTTCGGAGAGTATAAAATGAAAAAATTATTAATTGCTGCAGCAATTGCTGCTACAACGGTATCTATGTCTGTTTCTGCTGATTCCTGGGGTCCATGGGGCGACGGCGACAGCAATACTAACTGGAATGGTTACGGCGCTAACAACTGGAATAACAATGCCTATGGCAATGGTTATGGTAATGGTTGGGGCGACGGTTCTGGTGATGCTGACATGGACGGTGATATCGAAATCACTATTAAAGGTCGTGGTCGTGGTCGTGGTAAAGGTAACACTCGTGGTTCAGCTTATGGTAATGGCTACAGCAACTACAATGGTTACAACAACATGAACAGCCGTTTTGACGGTCGTAACACTTATGCAAACACTCCTTATGGCTATGGCCCATATGGTCGTCCAGCACCAATGGCTGCTCCTGTAGCTCCTGCTCCTCAAGCTGTAGCACCTGCCGGTCCTACTCCTCAGCAGAAAGCTCAGATGGAAGCTCACAAGAAGCGTATGCAGGAAATGCAAAAGCAACAGCAAGCCAAAATGGAAGCTGCTCGTAAAGCATACGAAGAAAGAATGAAGCAATGGGCTGCTCAGGCACCTGCTGCTCCAGCTGCACCTAAAGCCCCTGCTGCCAAGTAATACCAGGCACAGTAAAGCAAAAAGCCTGCCCCGGCACACCGGAGCAGGCTTTTTTTATGCCCTAAATTGAATACCTCAAAATGCTTTATGCTCTATGCTCTTTCTTAACACTTAACACTTAACACTTAACACTTAACACTTAACACTCTATGCTCTTTCTGAACGCTGAACGCTGAACGCTGAACGCTGAACGCTGAACGCTGCTCTTAAGAAAACAACCTCCGAACCAACCACCCCTTATCTGCCTTTAAAATACAGTCCAGAATTTCCTGAGCATCAATATCATAACTGCCCAGCGGAATACTGTTAATAATTTTAGGCCGATATTTATCACTTTGATCAAATGTAGAAAGATCCAGAATTTTAAATTTGGAAACCGGCTTTTTGTCCGGATCTCTTAAAATAATCACCTTAGGCAACAGCCGGTACTGTTCATTCTGTTCAACAATAACAGCGACTTCCCTGGAATTAAGTTCAATCAGGGAGCCTGCCGGGTAAATACCAATGGATTGAATAAATTCTTCAATCAACTCACCCTGAAACTTACTGTCTCTTAATTTATACAGGTGTTCCATGGCACAGGTGGCATCCAGTGATTTTTCAGGATCTCTATGATTAGTTATCTTTTCATAATAGCTTACGATACCGGCAATCTGGGCAGGAAAAAATATCTGGCTGCCCTGTAATTTCCTTGGGTAGCCGCTGCCGTCAAAGCGCTCACAATAAGAAGCAACAATATTTATCACCGTGGATGAAAAAGCCCCCATTTGCCTGAGTAACTTAACAGAATAGTTAATGTGCTTCTGGTATATGGAGCGTTCTACACCGGTCAGTTCATCGGATTTTTCCAGCAGTTCTCTGGGCAGTTTTGCTTTACCAATACCGGACATTAGCAGAGCAATGGATAAATCATTGAGCTCCTGTTTTGATAAGGACATGTAGCGTCCAAAGGCAATCCCCCAGATGGTGGATCGAATGGCACGGTTATGCGTATGAGTATCCTTGGCTTTTAAACGGGATAACCATAAAAAAGCGTCGGGGTTACGAATAATGCTGTCAACCATGCTGCTGGCAGTCTGGTTGACTTTTTCAACATTAACAGATTTGCCTGAGCTGACTTCCTGCAGGACTTCTTCTGCCGTATGGGAGAGTGTTTCGTACAGTTTATTGGCTGTTTTAAATTCTTTTTCAAAAGGTACGCGCTCGATATAAAGCGGTTTTAGGGGGCGCCGAATGGTTGATTTGGTTGGTCCGTCTGACTGTGAGGAATGTCTGGATACTTTTTCCCTAATATCCTCAATGGTAAATTTTGGGCTATGTTCAGCGTTTATATCAAGATGTGAAGGATCCAGTCGTAAACGGGTTAAATCAACATCAATATAGACATATTTGCATAAGGAGCTGAGTTTGCGGATGTCTTCGTCATTCTGAATATAAAAACCTTCAATGGGATAGGAAGTTTCTATCCAGGGGCGATCCAGCCTGGAAATATACATGCCTTTGACAAGATCAGTGATTTTTAACTTTTTACTTTTGACGGCCATTGATTTAGTTTCAGTTAAAAAATTACATAAAAAACAGATGATCCTTATCCGGAACCCGGCATTGTAAAGTAAATGACGGCAATATTCTTTATTGTTGCAACTTTATTCTAGGACAGTAATGGTAATTATTCTTTTTAACAGATAAAAAACTGAAATTTTAGGGTATTTTAGAGTATTGGTTCTCATTTTGGTAAATTATTTGAATTTACAGGATTAATTGTATATATTTTTAACTATCAGTCTCTGACCTGGTCGGTGGTAATGGATATACATGACGAGGGGGGTAGTAGAGAATACTATAATAAATAGCTTTTTACAGGATAATCTGTATTGAATTTAATACTGTATCAGGCAACGTATGCACATGGATGGCAATAAACCGGCTAAGTAAACGCATGAGATTTCATGGATAATAAAAGAATAAATGCCATATTGTTGACAGATTCATCCACGGTTGACGGATTGATCAGTTCATTACTGGATTCCCAGCACTATCGGCTTAAGGTTATCCATTCGGATGAAGCCGGTTTTTTTCAGCAAATCCTGCAATTTAAACCTGACCTCATATTTATTCGAGCCATGCTCTCTAAAATAGACGGCTTATCAGTCTGTGATAAAATTCGTTCCCATCCTCAACTAAAAAAAACCCGCCTGGTGTTTATTTCATCTAATACCATGAACCGTGAACAGGCTATTGATCACCGGGCCAATAAATTCCTTGAGGTACCTTTTACCAAACAGGAACTGGAGCAGGTGTTAAGTCCCCTGTTTGAAGAAAATCCACGCTTATTGCTGGTTGATGACAGTAAAACTTCCCGTCAGCTGGTCAGGCCTGCCCTGGAACAGGAAGGTTATACGGTACTAGAAGCTGATAATGGCGAAGTTGCCCTAAAAATTATCCGTCAGCAGAAAATTGATCTAATTATCAGTGATGTGGAAATGCCGGTGATTGACGGTATTACCTTATGTCGTATTATCCGTCAGCAGGAAAAACTGACCATTCCGGTTCTGCTGCTGTCTTCACAGCAAACGGATCAGGCTATTATCAGCGGTTTTAATGCCGGTGCCGATGACTATATTATTAAGTCTGATCACTCGACTACCCGTAATGTTGTACTGCCGGAACTTTTATCACGGGTCGAACGCCTGATGCATGCCAGTACATCACTGGGGCGTCCTGAACGAATTCTGGTGGTGGAAGATTCAGCCACCATGCTGCATCAGATGAAAACTTCACTGCAGATCCAGGGCTTTCAGGTTGATGTTGCTACCGATGGTCTGTCGGGTTGGGAAAAACTTAATAATCAGAACTATGACCTGGTCATAACCGATTACGATATGCCTTATGTTGATGGGCTGGAGCTGTGTACCCGTATACGCCAGTCCAGTGAGTTCAGTCAGCTGCCTATTATTATTGAAACCAGCAAGGACTCCAGAGCTGATCAGGTTAAAATCCGCTCTATGGGGATTCAGGCCTTTATTACCAAGCCGTTTTCACCGGATCGGATGATTGCTGAAGTGGAACGGGTGCTGGCTGAAACCCGCCTGAAACAGCATCAGAATGCCATGAGTCATTACCTGTCTGATCCGGCGGTATCACATATTGCCATGGGTCATCAGAACCGTAACAAACCCATTGCCGAAGATAAGTTCCGGACACTGCTGTTTTCTGATATCGTTCAGTTTACCCGTTTGTCTGAACAGCTAAGCTCAAGAAAGGTCGTGGACTTTCTGAACCTGTATTTTGACCGTATGGTTAAGGAACTGATGTTTTTTGATGCCACCATAGACAAATTTCTTGGGGACGGTATTTTTTCCTCTTTTGGTCTGCAGGAAGAGGGTGCTTTCAGAGCAGTCTGTGCAGCAGCGGCTATGCTCAAGGCACTGCCGGAACTCAGAGCAGCCACTGGTCTGGACTTTCATATGCGTATAGGCATACATTCAGGGCATGTTATTCTGGGCGATATCGGCAGCCAGCATTCTCGTCGGGACTTTACCCTGATTGGTGATAATGTCAATATTGCCAATCGGCTTGAGCACCTGGCCAAACATGATGCAATATTAATCAGTCATGCGACCTATAAAATGATTAAGGATAAAATAACTGTCATCCCTACACCTCCTCTGAAACTCAAAGGCATTAAAGAACCCGTGCAGGCCTACCTGGTTAAGTCTATTAAGTCCTATGGTTTATTTGTTGACTCTATTAAAGCCAGGTCCAGTACCGAAAAAAAATACAGCAATTCCATTGAAGCTGCCTTTGATAAATCCCTGTAAATCTGTATCTATTTTACCCATTGCCCGGTTTGCTAATATGTCAGCTTATAGCAGGAAAAAAAACAGCAATCGATTCATCACTGTTTTTCTAGCCATTTTTTTATTGATTTTCAGTAATTTTCTATGGGCGGCTAGAGATGCCCGCTTTTATCTGAACCAGGCCTCTCAATTTTATAATCAGGGTGATTATAAACAGGCGGAGCAGGCTTTTGCCCGGCTGATCCAGATGCAGGTAAAACTGCATAATGATTTTTATTATTTTTATGGTAAAACTCTGTATAACAACGGCCATTATTCTCAGGCAGAACAATACCTGAGCAAGTTCCTTAAAAAAGTAGACAGTGACAACCGGTATTATTCTGATGCCCGTTATTTATTGTCTAAATCCAGAAAAAACAAGCAACATCAGGTATCCAGAAAAGATATTCAAGATATTTCCACAAAACAGCTTAAGCTAAGCTTAATTCCGGATATGGTTAAAATACCGGCAGGTTCATTTATTATGGGCAGCAACCATGGCTCACCGGATCAGAAACCGCCTCATAAAATAACCTTCAATCAGGATTTTGCCATTGGCAAGTATGAAGTGACCTTTGCACAATACGATGCCTATGCCCGGTCCACAGGACAGGGCTTACCGGATGACAATGGCTGGGGCAGAGGTAACCGTCCGGTTATTAATGTCTCCATGTATGATGCTAAAACCTATGCCCAATGGCTGAGTAAAAAAACCGGCCGCAAATTCCGCTTACCCACTGAAGCCGAGTGGGAATATGTTGCCCGTACCGGTATCAAAGGCCAGCTGGGTTTTAATGATATTGTCGGCCTGGGTGATGCTAACTGTGACGGCTGCCGTTATTTCTGGGAAAGTGCCCAGACGGTTGAAGTTGGCTCTTATGATCCCAATAAATACGGTATCTATGATATTTTCGGCAATGTCTGGGAATGGACCTGTTCCTTATATACCCGGCGTTACGATGGCAAGGAACAGTATTGTGCCGATGATGATGAACTGGAAGGTGAAACCGTTGTTGTTCGTGGCGGTAGTTGGGATACGGCTAAGCAAATACTGCGTGCCTATGTTCGGCTCAATAACTTTCCTACCTATACCAGCAATAAGGTGGGATTTCGTCTGGTAGAAGATATTGCAGATAAGTGAATGTTAACGGTGCAGGGAATTTTTACTCTGTAACCGCAATAAAAAAGGATTAGAGACACTTATGACACAATCAAAATATGAAAAAGCGGTTGAACTTATTGATGCAGCCAATAAAGAAGATCCGAACCAGGAAATGGATGGTGATAAAAGCCAGCCCAAAGAATTACTTTACGGGCGGCGCATGTCGGATATGCTGGAGCGCTTTGCCCCTGAAACCGATGATATTATGAAACTGGCCATACGGGCCCAGCATATTCAGCGCTGGAAGTCACCCCGGGATGCCTACCCCATGGACAGAAAAGGCTATCATCAATGGCGTACCAATTTATACAAGTTTCATGCGCAAACGGCGGGAGAGTTATTGTTAAAAGCGGGTTATTCCGAGGAAGAAGTTGAACGGGCTAAACAGGCCATAGGCAAAAAAGCCCTGAAAACCAATAAGGATACCCAACTGGTTGAGGATATTGCCGCACTGGTATTTATTGAGCATTATATGACGGATTTTGTAAATAAACATCCTGAATATGATGAACAGAAATGGATTGATATTATTGTACGCACCTGGAAAAAAATGTCTGAAGAAGGTCAGAAATTTGCACTTTCCGGAGCCATAAAACTGCCCGAGCCGCTGGTGCCTTTAATTACCAAAGCCATCAGCTAATAGCTTACATTATTTCCCAATTTTGCTAAACTTCACTATTCTGGTAACTGTACTGAAAACAAAAGTATTAATTCAGGGTATCAAAGAGTGCCCTGAATTAAACTGAATCATTACAATTGCTACCCCCATTTTTCTTTTAAAAATCGTATGATGATAAGGTAATACTCTATATGGCAGCAAGTTCCTATGATGCTCAGGATATTGAAGTTCTAAACGGCCTGGAACCGGTACAGCGTCGTCCCGGCATGTACACTCAGACAGAGCGTCCCAACCACCTGGCACAGGAAGTGATCGACAATAGTGTGGATGAAGCTATGGCCGGCTTTGCCCGTCGTATTGATGTTATCCTGCATAAAGACGGTTCATTATCCGTAAAAGATGACGGCCGTGGTATGCCGGTGGATATACACCCGGAAGAAAAAATCCCCGGTATAGAATTAATCCTGACCCGCCTGCATGCTGGAGGTAAATTCTCCAATGATAATTACCAGTTTTCCGGCGGCCTGCATGGAGTCGGGGTGTCTGTAGTTAATGCCCTGTCTGATAAACTGGAAATCTGGGTACGTCGTAATGCTAAAGAATATTATATGGCCTTTGCCCATGGTGATAAAACCCATGAGCTGGAAGTTATCGGTGATGTGGGTAAGCGAAATACCGGCACTACGGTGCGTTTCTGGCCGGACAAAAAGTATTTTGATTCTATAAAATTTTCTGTGCCCCGCTTAAAACATGCTCTGAGGGCCAAAGCCGTACTTTGCCCGGGACTGGAAATTAATTTTAAGGATGAAAACAGCGGAGAAACGGAACGCTGGTATTATGAAAACGGCTTGTCCGATTACCTGCTTGATGCCATAGAAGAAAAAGAAACGATTCCCGCCATTCCCTTTACCGGAAAAATGGAGGGCAATAATGAACAGGCTGAATGGGCCTTGTTGTGGCTGGCTGAAGATGGCACACCGATTACAGAAAGTTATGCCAATCTTATCCCCACCCCGCAGGGTGGAACTCATGTAAACGGCCTGCGTACTGGTCTGACAGAAGCCATTCGTGAGTTCTGCGAATTCAGAAATTTATTGCCAAGAGGGGTAAAAATTACCCCTGATGATGTCTGGGACAGCTGTTGTTATATTTTATCCGTCAAGCTGCAGGACCCGTTATTTTCCGGCCAGACCAAGGAACGCCTGTCATCCAGGGAATGTGCCGCCTTTGTTATGGGGGTGGTTAAAGATGCTTTCGGGCTGTGGCTGAACCAGCATACTGAAGACGGTGAACGTCTGGCAGAACAGGTGATCAGCCGTGCCAATCAGCGAATTCGCGCCGGTAAAAAGGTGGTGCGTAAAAAAATTACCCAGGGACCGGCACTGCCCGGCAAGCTGGCAGACTGTACCTCTTCGGATTTTAATGAAACAGAACTGTTTCTGGTGGAAGGGGATTCTGCCGGTGGTTCCGCCAAACAGGCCCGGGACCGGAATTTTCAGGCCATTATGCCTCTGAGAGGTAAGATCCTTAATACCTGGGAGGTGGATTCCTCCCAGGTACTGGCCTCCAATGAAGTGCATGATATTTCTGTGGCTATTGGTGTAGAACCCGGTTCTTCTGATTTAAAAGGTCTACGCTACGGTAAAGTCTGTATTCTGGCGGATGCGGATTCCGACGGCGCTCATATTGCCACTTTATTATGCGCCCTGTTTGTGCGTCATTTTAAGGCTCTGGTGGATGCCGGTCATGTTTATGTCGCCATGCCCCCGCTGTTTCGTATTGATGTCGGTAAACAGGTGTTCTATGCCCTGGATGAGTCTGAGAAAAAAGGTGTACTGGACAGGATTGAAGCGGAAAAAATTCGAGGCAAGGTCAATGTACAGCGCTTTAAGGGACTGGGGGAAATGAACCCCATGCAGCTTAGAGAAACCACCATTGCACCGGATACCCGTCGTCTGGTACGCCTGACCGTGGAACAGGATGATGAAACCTACCATATGATGGACATGCTGCTGGCCAAAAAACGGGCTGCAGACCGAAAAGCCTGGCTGGAATCCAATGGTGATCTGGCCAATGTGTGAAGCAGTTAGCTTTTAATTCTAAATAATTTATTGAAAAAGCTCTTTTTATGAGAACTGTTTAACAAAATCACATAAATTTTTGAAACTTAAGATTTCTTTAAGGTTTGTTGGTTAGACTGAGCACAATGAAAAAACACACTGGAGTTCAGGCTATGAGCGAAGCCTTAAAAGATAAAACCGTTACCTTACTGGCCAATCACAGAAATAATAAGCAGACCCAGGCGTCTGAAATACATTATTTTGAAGAAGGCCGGCCGGAGCGGGCTCGTCTGGAAAGTTTTATCAGTGAGGTATTTAAAAAATACTATAATGCCGAACTGGACCATTTTTATCCGAACCTGCTGACTATTGAAGCCGATGCACAGCAGCCGGGTGATGACACCATTATCAAAGCTGTTGCCGGCGTCCGTTGTGCTGCAGATGAGGCGCTGTTCTCCGAGTATTATCTTAAGCAGGGTCTGGAAAACGAACTGGAAAACCTGTATGGAGAAAATCTTTCCCGTGATTCTGTGGTTGAAGTGGGTAATCTGGCTCCGGCCAATGTCGGTCAGATGCGCTGGTTGATTGCTTCTATTACTGCTTTTTTATATTCAGCTGGCTTTAAATATATTGTTTTTACAGCCGTTCCCGGTGTTTATAATGCTTTTAAACGTATGGATGTTCCCCTGAAACAGATTACTGAAGCCAGCCGCGATTGTCTGCCGGAAGAGCTGAAGGATAAGTGGGGACCGGAATATTATGATCTGAAACCGATGGTTCTGGCCGGTGATATTGCAGAAGGCTTTGAAATTATGAAGCAGAATATTTATAGCGCCAATAAAAAACTTATCCCCTTATTTGAAAAAGCCTGTCAACTGGGGCGGGATGATCTGGCAAAACGTACAAAGCAGGGAAAGGTTGCTTGAATCTACTGGAACAAAAAATCCGCGAATACGCAATACAACAGCCGCATACGCTGGCTATAGAAGGTGATGACAGCCAGCTGGATTATCAGAGTCTGCTTGATGAAATAGAAACAACCTGTTCTACCCTGGGTTTTCCAGGCTCATCTGATATCCACCAGAGCAGCTATACCTTTGCTGTTATTATGGACAACCATCCAGCCTGGGCAGTTCTGGATTTATGCCTGTTATTTAATCACCAGCGTTCAATTCCGCTGCCCAAATTCTTTTCCCTTGAACAACTTAAACACGCCATTACCGATTCCGGAGTTGAATATCTGATCCTCGATCAATCTGAAATGAATATGGAACTTATTCAGAGTCTGAAGAGTCTTATTCAGAGTCATGAAAACATTGAAATTGCAGGTAAGGCACTGGATTTTTACCGTTTAAATGTGCCGACTGATTCAGTGGTCAGTGATAATAATCAGGAATATGATGGTCAGCAGCAAATAGTAAAAATTACCTACACTTCCGGTACCACCGATCACCCTAAAGGTGTGATGTTGTCGGAAGACACCATAATGACCAAGGTGGAGTCACTGAGCCGGGCCAGTGAGGCCAATGCTGACGACCGTTCCATGTGCATATTGCCCCTGTCAACACTGCTGGAAAATATCGGCGGACTGTATGTACCTTTATATTGCGGAGCCACTATTATTTTACTGTCTCCGCAGAGCACGGGACTGTCCGGTTCCAGCCAGATTGATCATGAAAAACTGATCAGCGTGATTTTAAAATACCGACCAACGGCCTTTATTATTATTCCGCAGCTTTTATTATTATTAATTAAACTGGTACAGTCAGGCGTACAACTGCCGGATTCACTGCGTTTTATAGCCATGGGTGGTGCCCCGGTATCCCGGCAATTACTGGATCTGGCTGAACAGCTGAAGATCCCTGTTTTTGAAGGCTACGGCTTATCTGAGGCCGCATCGGTTGTGGCGGTAAATAACCCGACCCATCACAGACTGGGTTCGGTTGGCAAAATACTGGATACCCATGTCGTAAAAATCAGTGACGACGGTGAAATACTGGTTAAAAATCAACTGTTTTCTGGTTACCTGGGGCAACCGGCCATCAATAGTGATGACTTTTATGCAACCGGTGATATCGGCAGACTGGATGAAGACGGTTATCTTTATGTCACCGGCCGAAAAAAGAATGTGATCAATACTTCCTTTGGCCGTAATATTTCTCCCGAGTGGCTGGAGAAAGAGCTGGAAACCATACCGGCCATAGCACAATGTGTGGTATATGGACATGGCCGACCTTTTTTAGTGGCCATTGTGGTATTAAGAGACCGCTCTGAACAGGGTATTAGTAATCTGCATCAGGCACTGGAGCTATTAAACAGTCAGTTGCCGGACTATGCCAGGATTAAAGATTTTATTGTGGCACAGGAACCGTTTACGGTTAACAATGAACTATTAACCGGTACTGGTCGGCCCAGACGGCAGCAGATATATCAGACTTATAATAAACAGCTTGAACGCTGTTATGATAAACACCCGGCGCTTGATAAAAGTGCCTGATAAAATTATGGAGTAAAAAGTGAGCAATTTTTTTGACCGCTTAATGGCAGAAACTGAACAGGAACGGCTGCAGTTACAGCAAATTGAAGCCCTGCAGCGAGGCAGTAAAGGGGATATTTCCCTGTCGACCTACCAGGCATTCCTGACCCAAGCCTATCATCATGTCAAACATACTACACCCCTGTTAATGACCTGCGGCGGACGGATCCCTCATTCAAAAGAATGGCTGCGTAATGCCATTGCTGAATACATTGAAGAAGAACTGGGACACCAGGAATGGATTTTAAATGATATTGCAGAGACCGGCGGGGATGCAGAAGCCGTCCGTAACGGCCAGCCTCATTATACCACTGAACTGATGGTAGCCTATGCCTATGACAGTATTAACCGTATTAACCCGGTCAGCTTTTTTGGCATGGTTCTGGTACTGGAGGGGACAAGTATTGCACTAGCAACCAATGCGGCAGAGCAGATTAAAAAAAATCTGAATTTACCGGATAAAGCCTTCAGCTATTTAAGCTCTCACGGTTCTCTGGATATTGAACACATGGGCTTTTATGAAAAACTCATGAATCAGGTCACGGATACCGATGACCAGAATGCTATTATTCATGCAGCTAAAATGTTCTATAAACTCTATGGTGATATTTTCAGAGCATTGCCATTAGATTAATTTCTAATAATAAAACCAGAACAAACTAAAGGACTAATAAAAGGAATAATCATGAACAAAACACTACTAACACTGACCATAAAAATTACTGCCCTGGCTTTTTTTGCCCTGATATTTAATGCTGCGGCCTATGCCGCCAGTCTGGATGATACCATTCATGAATTACAGAAAGAGTGGGCCATTGCCAATTATGAAACCGACGATTCCAAAACTGAAAAAGCTTTTGAAGATCTCACCATCAAGGCAGAAGAAGCGGTAAAAGCCTTTCCTGATAAAGCCGAACCCCTGATCTGGAATGCCATTATCGTCAGTTCTGATGCAGGTAAAAATGGTGGCTTGAGTGCACTGGGTAAAGTAAAAAAAGCCCGTGAATTATTACTGCAGGCAGAAAAAATTAATCCAGATGCTTTGCATGGTTCCATCTACACTTCTTTAGGCAGTTTATATTATCAGGTACCCGGCTGGCCTTTAGGCTTTGGTGATGATGATCAGGCAGAAAAATATCTGAAAAAAGCCCTGGCCATGAATCCTGACGGTATTGATCCTAATTACTTTTATGGTGATTTTCTGATTGAAGAAGGTAAATATGATGAAGCCAGAAAATATCTGAATAAGGCCTTAAATGCACCGGATCGTCCAGCCCGTCCGATTGCTGATAAAGGTCGTCGTGCTGAAATTAAAGCTAAACTGGAAAAAATCAAAGACAAGTCATAACTTATTATTGAATATGGTTGAACATTTTTTATAAAGAAGTTTACTTATTAAATTGGTATATTAAGGGGCGGAGTCATACACTATGGCTCTGCCTCTACTGTTTTATGGATGTATAAAATGAGCAAATTAAAACAACAACGCATTATTCTGACTGGAGCAACCGGTGGCATAGGTGGTGAAATTGCCAGACTCCTGCTGGCTGAAGGCGCGCAGCTGGGTCTGGTAGGGCGTTCAAAGGAAAAGTTGGAGCAGTTACAGAAGGAGCTCGGAGGAGGTGGTATAAGAGCTATTGCTGCAGATATTACTGATGCTGACGGGCGTCAGAAAATTGTGGATCAGATGCGTGAAGCCTTTGGCGGTTATGATATCCTGATTAACACGGCAGGCATTATGGATTTTACGGCCTTTGTTGATCAAAGTGATGAACGAATAGAGGCAGTCTTTCAAACCAATGTGATTGCCCCTATGCAGTTAACCAAAAAAGTCCTGCCCTATATGCTGGAGCAGAAAAAAGGTCATATTGTTAATGTTGGTTCCACCTTCGGTTCTATTGGATTTGCCTGGTTCACTACTTATTCAACCAGTAAGTTCGCCATGCGCGGCTTTTCCCAGGCATTGAGACGAGAACTGGCCGATACCGCTGTTAAGGTAACTTATGTGGCTCCCAGAGCAGTTAAAACGGCGCTTAATTCCGGAGCGGTCTATAAAATGGCTAAAGAAGTAAAAATGAATATGGATGCACCGAAAGATGTGGCCAGGCAGATTGTGCGTTCTGTCATTAAACAGGATAAAGAACGTTATCTGGGCTTTCCTGAATCTTTGTTTGTCCGCATTAACGCTGTTCTGCCGGGGCTGGTGGACAAGGCAACACGCGGACAAAATAAAGCAGCAAAGAAATATGTATCCTGAATTATTGTCTGTTATTAGACCCAAACAGCTTAAATAAGCTAATATAGGCTTCAGATACATACTCGGAATTATACTCATGCAAATACTACTGGTTGAAGATGATCTGTCGCTTGCCGATGGTCTGCAGCAGGCATTGAAACAGGAAGGGATCACAGTTAATCATGTGGCAAGAGGTGAAGAAGCTCTGCATGTGGCTCAAAGCTTCCCTCCCGATATTATGATCCTGGATCTGGGCCTGCCTGATATGGACGGACTGGAAGTGGTATCCAGGTTGCGTAAAGAACATATCACTCTGCCTATTTTAATTTTGACTGCCCGGTCTTCAGTTGAAGACAAGGTTTCCGGCCTGGAT
>JALVDE010000243.1 GCA_027009375.1 Gammaproteobacteria bacterium | reverse complement strand
TCAAGTATAGAATCATTATCCAGTATAAAAGGACTGTTTGCTGTTTCCGGGTTTACGCCTTCTTCAGACCCTTCAGGGGAATAAAGTGAGTCTGTGCTTTCAGATAAATCCTGTTGCGTACTTTCCAGCTGGATATTCTGCGTATCTGAAGCCGTCTCCTCACTACTGGATTCCTGTTGTTCTGGTATTGGTATTGGTTGTGGTTTCGACTGTGTTTCCGTCTTCTGTTCAGAAGTGCTTTCCGGCTGCTCACTCAATCCGTCATCTTTAAAAGCTGAATTCCGATCATTATGTTTATGCCGCCGAGCCAGTTTATCATCAAAGCCCGGATCAATTTTCTGCCACTGTTCCGCAGTACTGATAGCCTCACAGACATCTTCCAGGATAGAGTCCACCAGTGTTTCCTGATTCTTACAGTATTGTACAATTTCCAGTACATCAAGACGTTTTAAGACCATTTCCCTGATAGAGACTTCCGGCCAGACCAGGGATTTATGATCTGGAAGATGCCCCTGCAATAAGGCTTCTCGCCATTGCAGTATGCCTTTAATGCGCTGGTTCAGTTCTCCATGGGGATGGGTAACAATAATATCGTAGAGTGTTTCCGGCAGCTGATCCAGATACTGAAATTTCTGTTCCAGTTGCTGCAGCGGATCCTGAAAGTGATTAGACATAAATAAATGACAGATTAAAGCGTCGGCAGCTTTCTAAAACCGCTGATCACTTTTTCCATACGCTGCTGCAGTTTCAAAGCACGGTCAATAGTCTCTGACAAACTGGTTTCCGCCTGCTGCATAAAGGATTCACCCAGCCATAAATGAGTAGACAGGGTTTCAGACAGACCGTCTTTCTGCTCACCCAGACGATTAATAAAAACCTGCAAATCATCTGCAATTTGTCGGGTTTCATTAACCCGTTTTAAAATAAACTCGGCGGGATATTTTCTGGCCTGCATACAGGGCTGGTTACTGAGCAGTACCCTGAACTGATTCTGTGGATTTTTAATGTATTTATCAATATGCTGCCAGTGTCCGTCAATATGACACTGCTGGTAGTAATCATCAAAAAACTGTTCTTTGAGTTCATCAAAGGTGTAACCTTCATCGTTATTAGTGCGATCTGAATTATCCGGCGGCGCCAGATAAAGCGGCTGACCATTACGCTCAGTAACAGACCATTGCTCTTTGTCCAGTGTCTGCCTGCCCTCTTTATCCAGATAGAGTAATTCACCCCGGTTATTTTTAAGCTGTACTTGCTCACCGCTTTCTTTAGCCAGTGTTTTTTCCCAGGTATGCACCAGCTTTTCCAGCCGCTCCTGATTAAAACCAGCACCAATACCCAGATGGGACTGATACCAGTCCAGGATCAGCTGACGTTGTGCAGGGACATGCCACAGGCAATGCTGCAACAGCCAGCAGTCCCAGACAGAAATGCTGTCCTGACCATTGGTATAAGCTGAAACCTGCAAAAATTTAACGGCCTTACGCCAGCGTCGATCTGAAACCGGAATATTTTTCTGGGCAAGAAAGCTGCGCAGGGAATGCAGTAATGCCAGAACATCGTCGGGCAGTTTTATGGTTTGCGCCTGTGTTTCAATCTGTTTTAAATCATCCAGACTTAAAACCGTATCATTTTCCAGAGGATTGTTTTCCCGTTGAGGCAGTTTTAACAGGGCAATAAACTGTTTATCCGAGACAGCCTTAACTTCATAACGGCACAAAAAACGATCATAGAGCGCCGCCAGCTCATCATCTTCCGGCAGTTCATTACTGGCACCGACCACACATAACAGGGGGACTTTTTCACGCACATCACCGTTATCAAACTCACGTTCATTTAATAAGGTCAGCAGGGAATTTAAAATGGCGCTATTGGCTTTAAAGATTTCATCAATAAAGGCAATACTGGCAGAAGGCAGGTAGTTTTTGGTGAGTCGATGATAACGATCCGCTTCCAGAGACTTGATAGACAGCGGACCGAAAATTTCTTCCGGTACAGAAAAACGGGTCAGCAGACGTTCAAAATAGTCCCCTTCATTAATGGCATGATGCAGCCGTCGGGCCAGCTCGCTTTTGGCCGTACCCGGCGCACCGACCAGCAGAATATGTTCACCGCTGAGCAGGGCTAATAAGGCCAGACGAACCGCTGTTTCCCGTTCAATAAAACCATCCTGTAGGGAATGGATAAGTTTATTAAGACGGGGTTTTAAAGGTTCTGTCTGAGTCATAGAGTTTTAGTGATTCTCATACACCACCCCGCACTGTTCACGGTGAGCCAGACCGGTTTCCCGGGCGTGCTCCTGAAAGGCTTTATTTTTCCAGAAAAACGCCCCCGGCATAGTGGTCGGTATAACCAGCACATAAAATAAAGCCCGGCCGATAACCGCCGCAGTTAACATACTGACAGCCGTTACACCCCAGAGGATTAAAGCCGCACTGCCGTTAACCACACCGCTGGCCAGAATGATCAGCAATATCATATTAAGCACTAACAGACTGTTTCTTAACCACCATGTTTTACCGAATTTGGTTTCCTGTTCAAACTGTGCTGCAGCGCCCTCACCCTGACCTTTTTTAAGCAGTGCCCATAGATCCCGGCGATGGAAAATATGCCCGATGGCTTCAATAATCAGGCCGCTGAACATAACCATTGCCAGAGTGCTTAATACCGGCAAATAATCCTGTCCCTGATAAGCCATCCAGGGGACTACAGTAGCCGCCAGCAGTAATCCGCCCATACTGAGCATGGAGCCGTAAAAGGCGGTTAATACCTGCCAGTGATTCCAGAAAGGACGGGCTTCAATACGGTAAATTTTATGCATAAAGTACAATGCTATCGGGCCTGTAATTAAAGCCGCATAACCGCATATCTGAGCCAGTGTATTGAGAATGCCATGATACTGCTCTGCCCACTGGGTCGTTAACAGCAGGCTGAAAAAGGCATAGCCCAGCAGGCTGTTAAAAAACAGC
>JALVDE010000242.1 GCA_027009375.1 Gammaproteobacteria bacterium | reverse complement strand
TAATATACTGTTTATCTGCGGCGGTGCTTTTGCCGGCCTGGATAAGGTGATACAGCAGCGTTCTGATAAAGGCGGTATTGGTTTTGGTGCAGAAGTTAAAACCAAAGAAGATGCTAAGAGTTTTGGTGAAACCCTGGATGATATCGAACCAGAAGATCTGACTCGTTATGGGCTTATTCCTGAATTTGTCGGTCGTCTGCCTGTCATTGCCACTCTGCGCGAGCTGGATGAGGAAGCCCTGGTACGGATCCTGACAGAACCCAAAAATGCCCTGGCCAAACAGTACAGCAAACTGATTGAACTGGAAGGTGCTGAGCTGGAATTACGCGAAGATGCATTGAAGGCTATTGCCCAGAAAGCCATGGAAAGAAAAACCGGTGCCCGTGGACTGCGTTCTATTCTGGAACATACTCTGCTGGATACCATGTATGAACTGCCTTCAGTAGAAGATGTGCAGAAAGTCGTGGTGGATGAAGGCGTCATTAACGGTTTGTCTGAACCCCTGCTGATTTATGAAAATACCGATAAAAAAGCATCGGGTGAGTAGTTTTAATAGTAATATTTATTAAACTGTTCATAAAAGATTGACCATAGCTAAAACATGGTTAACCACTAAAAAAGGAGCGTTAATGCTCCTTTTTTAGTGGTTAAAGCCCAAAAACAACTCATTAAGCTTGAATTTTCTCCCATAACACCCATATATACACTATAATTAAATAACACCTTCAAAACATTTGTGGAAGCCGTTTATTAGCTGCTTACAAATGCACAAAACAAGAGGAACTCCTGAATAATGGAGCAAGAAAAAAATATGTCTGAAGAAATGTCAGAACTCGAAGAAAGTACCCAGATTTATCCCGTGTTGCCGTTGCGCGATGTGGTGGTTTATCCGCATATGGTAATACCATTGTATGTCGGTCGTGAAAAATCCATTAATGCTCTTGAAGCTGCCATGGAAGAGGATAAGAAAATCCTGCTGATTGCACAGAAAAATGCATCAGATGATGATCCGCAGCCTGACGATATCAATAATGTCGGTACCATAGCCTCAATTTTACGTTTATTAAAACTGCCCGATGGAACCGTGAAAGTTCTGGTGGAAGGCGATGAGCGTGCCCGTATTGAAAATATATTTACTGCTGATGACTATTTCACTGCCCAGGTCAGTATATTTGAAAATATTCATCTGGATGAGCGTGAAGCCGATGTGTTAACCCGTACGGTTATGAATCAGTTTGACCAGTACGTCAAAATGAATGACAAGGTACCGCCGGAAATTTTATCCTCCTTATCCAGCATTGAAGATCCCAGTCGTCTGGCGGATACCATTGCCGCCCACATGCCGCTGAAAATTGAAGAAAAACAGGTTATCCTGGAAATTTCTGATGTCCGTGAGCGCCTGGAACATCTGCTGGCTCAGATGGAATCAGAAATTGATATTCTGCAGGTTGAAAAGCGAATACGCGGCCGTGTTAAACAGCAGATGGAAAAAAGCCAGCGTGAGTATTACCTCAATGAGCAGATGAAAGCTATTCAGAAGGAGCTCAATGATATTGATGATGTACCTAATGAACTGGAAGAGCTGGAAAACAAGATTAAGAATAACGGCCTGTCTGCTGAAGCTAAAAAGAAAGGCCTGGCCGAGCTGAATAAACTCAAAATGATGTCGCCTATGTCCGCAGAAGCCTCTGTGGTGCGTAATTATCTTGAGTGGCTGACTAATGTGCCCTGGAAAAAACGTTCCAAGGTACGCCATGACCTGGCTAAGGCTGAAGCCATTTTAGAAGAAGATCATTACGGTCTGGAAAAGGTCAAGGAACGTATCCTTGAATACCTCGCGGTTCAGCAGCGTATGAAAAAACTCAAGGGACCTATCCTGTGTCTGGTTGGGCCTCCGGGTGTGGGTAAAACCTCACTGGGTCAGTCTATTGCCCGTGCGACTAATCGTAAATTTACCCGTATGTCTCTGGGTGGTGTGCGTGATGAAGCTGAAATTCGCGGTCACAGAAGAACTTATATCGGTTCCATGCCGGGCAAGATCATTCAGAATATGGCCAAGGTCGGAGTAAAAAATCCGTTCTTCCTGCTGGATGAAATTGACAAGATGGCTATGGATATGCGTGGTGATCCCTCCTCAGCACTGCTGGAGGTTCTGGATCCGGAGCAGAATAATACCTTTAATGATCACTATATGGAAGTGGATTACGACCTGTCCGAGGTTATGTTTATTGCCACCTCCAACAGTATGAATATTCCGGGGCCACTGCTTGACCGTATGGAAGTAATCCGTATTCCCGGTTATACGGAAGATGAAAAACTAAACATTGTTTCTCGTTATCTGATCCCTAAACAGATGAAAAACAACGGTCTGAAAGAATCTGAACTGAGCATCAGTGAAGGGGCTATCAGGGATATTATCCGCTATTACACCCGTGAAGCCGGGGTGCGTAGTATTGAGCGTGAAATTGCCAAGATTGCCCGCAAGGTGGTTAAGGAAATCCTGCTGGATAAGAAAGTTAAAAAAGTATCAGTTACCAGTCGTAATATTGAAAAATACCTGGGTGTTAAACGCTTCCGCTACGGCAGTGTTGAACAGGAAAACCAGGTCGGCCAGGTAACAGGCCTTGCATGGACTGAAGTAGGCGGTGAAATTCTTACTATTGAAACCGCAGTTATGCCCGGTAAAGGCAAAAACAGTGTTACCGGTCAGTTAGGTGATGTGATGAAAGAGTCCATTCAGGCCGCACTGACGGTGGTACGCAGTCGTTCTGATATGCTGGGTATTGATCATGAAGTGTACGAGAATAAGGATATTCATATTCACGTTCCTGAGGGCGCTATTCCAAAGGATGGCCCTAGTGCCGGTATCGGCATGTGTACCGCGATTGTTTCTGCCCTGACCGAAATACCGGTTAAAGCCAATGTGGCGATGACAGGCGAGATTACACTGCGTGGTGAGGTCTTACCTAT
>JALVDE010000241.1 GCA_027009375.1 Gammaproteobacteria bacterium | reverse complement strand
TAAATCGTGCATCATGGTTAAAGCCATTAATTTATTATTCTGCATCTGTTTATCCAGAGCACAGGAAACTGGAGATACAGAAAGATGACCGGGTTTAAATTCTGGAGCCAGAGAATGCAGACTGCCTGTATGACCGAAAGGGAATATATCAGTATGATGATAATGATTGGCATACAGAAAAAAATCGGGACTAAGCTGGCATTTCAGACAGGCTTCCAGGATCGCCAGGCTTGAATAATAATGATCCTGATGAGGGTCCATTTCCGGATGAGCGGTAATAATTACATCGGGTTGAATCTGCTTTATAATTTCCTGCAGATCTGCCAGCAGGTTATTCCAGCTGGCAGTACCCGTTTCATCTGTCGCAAGTTCCCACTGATTATACAGGCGAAAATAAGAAGGCCTATCCAGCCCGGCAGTAATTGACTGTACGCCCTTATCGGGATCCTGCTGCATAGTTTTTAGAGTCAGGCAAAAATACCCTAGCTGAATCACTCTGTCTGCTTTAAGTCCCCCCCATAGGGGAATAGATATACTGTCCCAGGCTCTTAATTTACCTTTTAACTGAGAAGCCTGTTCTTTTGAAGCCGTTATAGGTTCATAATTCTCTGCCTCTAGTTCACCGGCAGTAATGGTTGCTATAAAACTGTTATTCTGACTGTATACACCAAAAGCTGCAATTTCTGCATCATCCGCATGGGGAGCGATAACCAGTATGTTTTTTTCTGACAGCTCCGGTTTATTAAAACCATGTATTATTGCTTTTGAATTAACGGGTCGACAACCATGAAAGATTAATTCAATTTTCTCATGTTCTGAGCCTTCGTTTATATGGCTAATATTGATATACCGACGCCCTTTTAGGCCCCGCTCAAAATATTGCAGCTGTTTCTCAGACGGTGTTTTCAGTTCAATATACGGATCAAAAACATAACCGGATAAAGTACTGATTATTTCTGTTTCCAGAAGCAGCGTTAAATTCGCATATTGCTCTTTCCAGATAATCTGACGATCTTCCAGCGAAATGTTTTCTGAAAATTCTGCCTGTAAATCATATTGATAGTCCTGTTTTACGTCATAAAAAATATGATCTGAAAAAAACACTTCATTAATAATATAACCTAACAGTACAAGGGCAATGGCCATTCCATAAAAGCCCTTAATACTTAGAAACAGAATAACCAGAAAAAGAAAAATAATTTTAAGTTGATTTAAAAGACGTGACTTACGATTGGCAGAGCTAAGCGGTTTATGATGGTTCATATTAACACCTGAACACAGGATGCGGATCACACCAGTTGTTTTTATATTCTTTATCTGTAATACCAAATGAAAACCGCAGAGGCAGCTGTTTTTCCTGAGCAATGGATTCTGCCATCTGAATATTTAAAAAAGATAAAATACTACCGGGACTATACTGACTATACGCCAGATCAACTCCACCATTAATATATTCTGCTGAAATAACCTTTTCACTTTCAGACATATAAATTAATTGAACCGCTATAACCTGTTCGTCTATTGTCAGATAATGACCTTTTATCAGTGGCCGAATATATGCCAGAAATTCCGCTAATCGATGCTCACCCTTCGGTTTTTTTCCCCAACGTTTCTGAAATAGATCAATATATATTTTTGCTATTTGATCCTCATCCAGTTTTTCCAGTTGCCTGATTTCACCTCCGGCTTCCTTAAATAACTTAACTTCTCTTCTTCTGTTATATCGAAATTTTCTGGAAAAGCCACCGGACTGGATAGAACGAGCCAGGCTCAGAGTTTCTTTCTGAGGTTTTAGATTAGTAATACTTTTATGATTAAGCTCAGATATAAACTGTCCTTTAACCGGCAGAGGTATATGAGTTTGGTTAGATACCGGCAAGATGACTTCAGCATTACCGGTGTCGATTTCTCTACGCAAATTTAATTTTTTTAAATAGCGTTTATCTCCTGCAAGATAAGGCCCCCAGTTTGCAATAGAACCTGCCAGTTTATCTTCACTATAACAGGCTGAATAAACCTCAGAAATATTAAGCATGGAACACATGGCAGATATAACTACGGGATGAGTTAAAAAACTGTTCCCATATTGTTTACAGGCCTGAATATAGGTATCCTTATCGGTTTCCTGCCAGAGTTTATTATCTGACCAGAGATTTTTTATAAACTGAAAAACCATAATATTAAACTGCTTTGTTATTACCAGTGTTTAAAAATTGCTGAATAAAAGTATATGACCAGAAAGTCTTATATACGGCATCATCTGTAAAATTCTGCATCATCCAGCAATAATTGTTTTCCTTTAATTTATTAATAGAATCTGCATCCATTTGATATAGATCCCGCATAAGTTTCGATAAACGCTTTGTATCACCTACATCAAATAAGTATTGAGGGTCTGTAATGATCTCACTGGCTCCCCCCACACTGGTCGCTAATACAGGTACATTGGCAGCAATAGCTTCCAGCAGGACCATTCCAAACGGTTCGTAATCAGAACTCAGTACAAAACAGTCAAAGGCAGTAAAATAACGCCTGGCATCTTTTACTGTTCCTGGAAAAAACACCCTGCTTTGCAGCCCTAACAGCTTAACCTGCTCTTTTAATATCTGTTCCAGCCGCCCTTTTCCTATTATTACCAGGCAGGTATTGGGCATTTGTTCTGCAATCCTGGCAAACGCATCTATCAAAGTTTTCTGGTCTTTATCCGGATGCAAACGCCCGACATTAGCAAAAACATACCTGTCCTGTGCAATACCAAGTTTTTCCCTGGCTGTATTTTTATCCAGGTGTGATGCTTTCAGCTGTTCTACATTAATACGATTGTAGAGGGTCTGAATTCTGTCCTCTGGAAAGTACACCAGTGAGCTCCTTAAATCGTCCCTGATTGCATTAGAAACCCCCAGCAGCGCCAGTCTGTTTTTATGCCGGTAAACAAACCAGCGCCTCATAAAACGCTGATAATCTCCAAAAGCAT
>JALVDE010000240.1 GCA_027009375.1 Gammaproteobacteria bacterium | reverse complement strand
ATCCTGCCAGTCCTGTGGCTGAGATCTCTGAATCCTGCCCCATTGAGCCGCCTTCTGAACAGGATAAAAGCCCGGTAGCACAAACAGAACCAGAACAGGAAAAGAATACCTCATCCTATATTATTGATATAGAAGATATGACCTGTTCCAGTTGTGTAGCGACAGTTGAAAAGGCCATTCGTTCTGTTGATGGTGTGACTGAGGCCGGAGTTAATCTGCTGGAAAAACAGGCGCTGGTACAGGGCGGCGATCCTCAGGCTGTGGTTAATGCCATTATTGATCAGGGCTATAAGGCCAGCTTAAGAAGTAAGCCGAAACCGGTACAAAGCCAGCGTTTTTACTATATTGCCATAGAAGATATGACCTGTTCCAGCTGTGTCGCTACGGTTGAAAAAGCGATTTTATCCGTTCCCGGTGTAAAGTCCGGTTCTGTAAATCTACTGGAAAAAACCGCCCAGGTGGAGGGTGGAGATCCGCAGGCCGTTGTTAATGCTATTATTGATCAGGGCTATAATGCCCGTCTTATTGAGCAGCAGAAAGTCAGCAACGAGTATCAACTGATCATTTCTCAATTTGACAGTTCAGATACTGAACTTAAAAAACTTATTAATGAACAGTTAAAGGCTCAGGCAGATGACATTGAACATATCGCTTTTGTTTTAACTGCCACAGAGAAGAAAGTCGAAATTACCACCGCACTGCCTCCTGCAAAATTGCTGGTTATCCTGAAAAAAGCGGGAATAGAAGCTCGTATTATTGAACAATATGAAGATCCCTATATTGAGCAGGAGAGGCAGAGCCGCATAGAAATTCGTCGTTCCTGGCATAGAGCGATTCTGGCCGGCACCGTTGGTACCCTGCTGATGACTTCTGAATATATGGGCTGGGTTCCTGAAGTCTCAAAAGATACTTATTTCCATGGTATCAGTTCGCAGATGTTCTGGTTTATCGTTGCACTGATCTGTTTATTCACTATGTGGTTCAGTGGCCGGAATTACTATATCACTGCGGTTAAACAGGCTCGTCACCTGTCATCTAATATGGACACCCTGGTGGCACTGGGTACTTCTGCAGCCTGGCTGTCATCCATGCTGATTATTATCGACCCTGATTTTATTCCGGGAGGAGGGCATCTGTATCTGGATGCCGGAGTCATTATCCTGGCGTTCCTGCAGTTTGGACATGCACTGGAAATCAGGGCAAAACGTACAACATCCGCCTCTATTGCCAGTATTATTGAGCTGGCGCCCAAATCAGCCACAGTGGTTTATGACGGTGTTGAAGTCAGTTTACCGGTTTCACTATTACAGGTCGGTGATATTATTAAGGTGAAACCCGGTGAAAGAATACCTATTGACGGTATTATTATAGAAGGCAGTTCAAGCATTGATGAAGCCATGCTCACCGGTGAACCCCTGCCGGTTAAAAAATCACCCGGCGATACGGTAACGGGCGGTACCATTAATAAATCCGGCAGTTTTCTGTTTAAAGTCAGCAAGCTGGGAGAAGAAACCACGCTGTCGCAGATCATAAACATGGTTAGACAGGCGCAGATGACCAAGCCTGAAATTGGTCGCCTGGTGGATAAAATTGCTTCTGTATTTGTACCTATTGTTATTACCATTGCAATCATTACCTTCTTTACCTGGTACTTTGTGGGTCCTGAACCACGCCTGGCTTATGCTTTAACTGCGGGTATTGCTGTACTCGTTATTGCCTGCCCCTGTGCTCTGGGACTGGCCACACCCATCGCCATTATGATGGGTACTTCTAAGGCGGCACAGCTTAATATTCTCATTAAAAACAGTGATGCCCTGCAGACGGCCAGCAAACTGACTCATGTGGTGGTGGATAAAACCGGTACCCTGACTCAGGGCAAACCATCAGTTACTGATATTATTGTTAATCCAAAACTGGCTTCGTCCATTATTAATAAAGATTATCTACTGCAGTACGCAGCCTCACTGGAAACGGGCTCAGAACATCCCCTTGCCGAGGCAATATTAACAGCGGCCAGTGAACATGAGCTTACACTTTTGCCCGTGAAGGATTTTGCAGCGGTTGAAGGCCGTGGAGTAAAAGCGGAAATAGAAAATAAAAAAATACTGCTGGGCAATCATGCCTTTATGCTGGAAAATAAGGTTGAACTTGCCCCGGAAATTATTAAACAGGCAGAAAATCTGGCACAATTGTCTGCAACGCCAATCTGGCTGGCAGAAGATGGACACTTACTGGGACTTATGGCACTGAAAGATCCCATTCGGGAAGATACGCCTGCGGCGGTTAAATTATTACAGAAACAGCATATTGAAGTCGTTATGTGTTCCGGTGACAGTGATAAGACGGCTCAGGCTGTAGCCAGAGAGCTGGGTATCAGGGAAGTACATAGTCAGGTTATGCCGGAAGACAAGTTAAATATTATCAAGTCCTTACAGGAACAGGGCTATATTGTTGGTATGGTAGGAGACGGGGTAAACGATGCGCCGGCACTGGCTCAGGCCAATACCGGCTTTGCCATTGGCAGTGGTACTGATGTTGCCATTGAAAATGCAGATATTACCCTGGCAGGCAATTCATTGATGAATGTTGGAACGGCTATTGCCGTTTCCGCAGCAACCATGAAAAACATTAAACAGAATTTATTCGGTGCATTTATATATAATGTTATTGGTATTCCACTGGCTGCAGGTGTCTTTTATCCGCTGACCGGCTGGTTACTGGCTCCGGCCTTTGCCAGTGCAGCCATGGCCATGTCATCGGTAACGGTAGTGGCCAATGCCAATCGTCTGCGCTTTTTTAAACCTGAAATTTAGTATATAAGAGGAATTTTTATGAACACTACAACAGAACTTAAAATTACCGGTATGACCTGTAATCATTGTGTTATGCACACCAAAAAAGCGCTGGAAGCGGTAACGGGTGTAGATAATGCCGAAGTCAGTCTTGAACCGGGTTCCGCAAAAGTAACGGGTACAGCTGATGTGGATGCTTTAATTGCTGCAGTAAAAGAGGCGGGTTATACTGCTGAAAAGGTTTAATTTAAACTATAAGTTGTTGAAAGTTAATGTATTAACGTTCTGCACAGAGCTTTCTGAAAAGCTTTATATGATATAGTGCTTAATTAAAACTGAATTTTTTATCAAAACTGTTTTAATTATTGAAAAATCAGCATAAAATATGACTTTAATAACCCAGTAGTACACACGGTCTTATAAAAAGTCATATAAAAGGTCTTATAAAAAATACTATGCTTAATGATGTAAACTCTGATGCAGACAGCACCACCGACAAACGCTCTGATAGCCATTCAGAGGTGGTTGATATTGCTTATAAACTGAAAGCTCAAGGGGTGTTCCCGACACAGCAACGTATGATTATAGCTAACGTACTGTTTTCTAAAAATCAGCATCTGACAGCTGATCAGGTAGATGATTTAGTACGTGAGAGTAAACATCAGGTATCTAAAGCGACTATTTACAATACCCTGGGCCTGTTAGTTAAGAAGAATCTGTTGAATGAAATTCATATCGATTCATCACGCACATTTTATGATACCAATACCCAGCCTCACCAGCATTTTTATAATATTGACTCGGGCAAATTAACTGACATCAATTTAAATCAGTTACCGGAAATTATCCAGGAACAATTACCTGAAGATACCCAGGTAGATTCTGTCGATATTATCGTTCGTATCAGAAACCATTAATATCTTCTTTAGTAAGGTATCTGCAAATAGCACGATAAGATAACACTGAATAGATACAGCTATTCTTTTAAAACCAGTAGTAACGTCCCATTCTGCGGGGTTTTATTGCATTATCCGCTATCAGGTTATTGTGTGCCGGATGTAAATAGTCAATCGGCTGCCATTGCGATTTTTGATACAGTTCATTTAACTGTTTAATTCTTTCCTCTGTGGTCGGATGCGTCCTTAAAATGGCATTATCCGTTGATGCTCTGTACAGGCGTTCCCAGTAACTGTTCTGCCCATCCAGTTTAATCAGTGCATTTCTTAAAGGCCGTGGATCCCCTAATAACTGGGCCGCTGATAAATCCGCCAGAAACTCACGTTTCCTTGACACTGCTAATTGTATAAGGGCGCTGGCAACAGGCGCCAGGATTAACATGGCAAAGGCGATAAAGTTAATACTGACCTTGCCCATTAATTGTGCCGGGATCAAAATCATTAATAAAACCTGTCCCGTTAAGGATAAGGTTCTGGTTAACATTCCCATGGTATCGGCAAGAGACATAATACGCATATCATGATGTTTAATATGACTGATTTCATGAGCCAGAACGCCCGCCAGTGCTTCCAGTTCAAGAGTTCGTAGTAGTCCATCGGACAGACCGATTACGGCATTATCCGGGCTGCCGGTGGCAAAGGCGTTTAAAGTACCGACAGGCAGGTAATACAGCTGAGGGATCTGAGTCAGACCGGCACGTTTGGCCAGTTCCTGGTTGATAGAATGCAGTTGAGGTGACTGCTCCACAGTAATAGGGCGGGCATTATAAGCCCGCATAATAAAATAGGGAGAATAAACCGGGTTAAAAATACCGATAATCAGGATCACAAAAAGGGCGGTCAGGGCAAAATCCTCTCCCAGAATCCATAAACCCAGTAAGCCGACAAAAGCAGCCATAACCATCAGCAGCAGTACTGTCTGCAGGCGATTTTTAAACTTGATCTGATTAAGTTTATCCGTATCCAGTGCAATATATGGCTTCATAATATAGAAATATACGGGGTCCGTAACTGGATATCAAGTGAATATAAGAAAATGTTAAACATTAAATAAATTTAATGTTCATGAAAGATTATTGTTATGTTGAAAAAAGTACAATACCTGAAGAACATTAATTAAAGGAGATTCCAATGGCTCAAAGCCAGAACCCGTCTAATAAAAAAACTACAGCTAGATCAAAAACTCTGTTATTTCTTGCCTTAGCCGGTATTACCAGTATAGCTATTGCTGCTACTGTATTTAAGAGTCAGGATAAAGTGTTGGCTTCGGCAGCAGATAAAACTAATAGCGAAGTCATTACTGTATATAAATCGCCCACCTGCGGCTGTTGTAAAAACTGGATCACTCATCTGGAAGATAATGGTTTTAAAGTTAAGGCCATTGACAGTAATGATATGGCATCCATAAAGGATCAGCAGGGTGTTCCTATGGGTGCCCGTTCCTGTCATACCGCAGTTATTAATGACTACGTTATTGAAGGCCATGTTCCAGCTCAGGATATAAAGAATTTACTTAAGGAAAAACGCAGTGTTGCCGGGCTGGCTGTACCGGGTATGCCTATGGGATCACCGGGTATGGAAGGTGGCCGGGTTGATAAATATATGGTTTACGAATTTGATAAAACCGGACATGCAAAAATTGTTACTAAATATTAAACAGAAGGCGTTAAACTATTTTTGTTAA
Organism: Gammaproteobacteria bacterium; assembly: GCA_027009375.1. Classification (GTDB taxonomy): domain Bacteria; phylum Pseudomonadota; class Gammaproteobacteria; order GRL18; family GRL18; genus JANELJ01. Next base: position 5,363 of record JALVDE010000240.1, on the reverse strand, counting down.
ATAGTTTTTACCCGTTTATTAAACTTTTAACTCCCCCCTTCTTTAGAGGGGGACTTAAGAGCCGAATAATCTCTGGATTCACACTAAATAAAAAAAAGGAGTAACATGCAACAATGTCACTCCTTTGGGTAAACTTTAATAAGTAATCGGTTAATTCTGGCAGGCTTTATTTTTATTTACTACTGTCTTTTTTCATATGTGCCAGGCGGCGATTAAACTCTTTTATATCAATCTTTCCTTCAGCCAGTCTCTTTTCAAGAATTTCTATCGGGCTGCTAACCTTGTTATTTGAATTATTTTTGTGGTGTTTCTGTTCAGGTGTCCTGTTTTTAGTGGTCAGGACACTATATAGCCAGATAAATAAAATAATCAGCAATACCCAGAAAATGCCATTGGCATTATAACCCATGGCTGAGTATTCGAACCCATCCCCCATCATGTTGTAAATCCTCGTACTTTTTTAAAAGCTATTTTTGAGAAGGATTATTATGGCATAGCAAAAATTAACCAGACCTTACATAAACATTAAATATATGTAATGTTTATGTAAGGTTAGTGACAGGTGGTTTTACATATAATGTTTGTTTTCTGACATCATACGGAGTAATAAATGAAAACCATCGTTGTTGCCGCAATTGCAGGCTTGCTTTTAGGTACCCTGGTAATATGGCTGGGTGTATATAATGTAGCCGCAAATGACAAACATCTGTCTATTACCGAAAACCTGCTTGAGGTAGTGCGGGAACGTTCTATTGAAACACGTTCTGCCAGTCTGAAAGCGCCTGATCTTAATAATTCTAAATTGATAAAAGAAGGGGCTGAACATTATGCGGAAATGTGTACTGAGTGTCACCTGGCTCCAGGTATAAGTGATACAGAACTGCACACCGGCTTATATCCACAGCCTCCGGTATTCAGTGATCCAGATTATGATGAAAAGCCTGAAAAACAGTTCTGGGTAATCAAGAATGGAATAAAAATGACCGGCATGCCTGCATGGTTTCCAGCTCATACAGACGAACAGATATGGGGAATGGTGGCCTATCTTCAGGTAGCCAATACCCTGTCCGAAAAAGATTATAATGAATTAAGCAAACCATCGGGTGACGGGCATAATCACAGTCATGGAAACAAAACTCATTCTGAGGAAGCGGGTTCTGAGCAGCAGCAATCATCTCATAATGATGATGGACATAGCCATGATTCTAATGAGCAGGCAGGTTCACAGGCTGAACTTAAATCTGAACTACAGCCAGTACCTCAGGCACATAATGATGATGGCCACAGCCACTCACATTAATGTCCTGACAGGGGTATATCAGGTTTTGGCTGTGAAATATAATAACCCTGTGCGTAATCTGCATTAATGGATTTAACATAGTTATAAATTTCATCTGAATGGACAAATTCAGCAATAACAGGGATGTTTTTCTGATGAGCATAATCAATTATTGTTCGGGATATAATTTGTGAGTCTTTATTCATTACTATATCCTTAATAAAGCTACCGTCTATTTTAATATAATCAATATGAATATTGCTTAGCTGAGAAAAATTTGAACAATGGGAACCAAAATCATCAATTGAAATTTTCAGACCGATACCATGCAGCTTATTAATAAGTGCCTGAATATGGTGGTCATGAGCAATACTTTTATGTTCAAGAATTTCCAGCACAATTTTTTCTGCAGGAACCTGGTATGTCTGCATAGACTGCTCAATAAAGTTTAGAAAATTATAGTTTTTAAGATCGTATTCACTGACATTGATACTGAAACTGGCATCTATAGTAGCTGCCATTTTACAGGCTTTAGTAAACATAATTTTAAAAATATCAAAAATCTGGCAACTGTATATGGCCGCATCTAAAAAATGCACAGGCATATAAATTTCATTCTCATATTCAAGTCTTGCCAGTACCTCGTACTTTTCAATTTTCTGGGTATTAATATTCTGAATAGGCTGAAAATAAGCCAGAATTTTATTATCAAGCAGGGCATTACGCACCCTGGATGTCCATAGTGAATTAGCATGAATGGTTCTGATAATATTCAGATCATCGGTATATATTTCAGAATGATTTTTTCCGTAATGGCGGGCTTCTTTAAGTGCAAACTCAGCTTTCTGGATCAGATTGCCGCTTTCATGAAAAGCAATCCCGATACTGACAGTAATATATAAATTAATATTTAAAGCATTAAAGGTATGTCTGGCTACATCCTCTTTTAAAGTTTTTACATATTCCTGGGTAATTTCTATGTCTTTGTTATCACACAACAGGGCAAATTCATCAGACTGTAAATGAAAAACAGTTGCATGTCCTCTGGACATTTTAGTCAGATAGTTGGCAAAGGAAACCAGCAGTTGATCCCCGACATCAAAACCCTGAGTATCATTAATACTGCTGAAATCATCAATGTTTATGAGGACCAGAGACTTTTCACCTTTAGAATCCAGAAGTTCATTCAGTTTGATACGATTAGGTAGCCCAGTCAGATCATTAGTGGTCATCTTTCGATAGATTTCATCCCGGCTGGCCTGTAACTCCTGGTATTGCAGATATTGTTTTAAGGAAGTACGAATTAATGTGTACAGCTTCTGGGATGTTAATTCAGTTTTTTCCTTGTAATCATTAATATCATAAAAATTAATGATATTTTCTTCCGGAGCCTGGTTAGGCTGACCGGTACGTAATATCAGCCGGATAGTTTTATTATCGAGCTCATTGCGGATATAGTTAATCAGAGTCAGACCCGCATCAGGTGTTTCCATAACCACATCAATCAGGGCCAGGGCAATGTCCTTATGAGCCGATAAAATATCTTTTGCTTCATGAGCACTTTTTGCGTTAAGGATTTCCAGCTTTTTACCGTCAAATTGTTTGTTTTTTAATGCCATATTGGTAATAGCATGAACAGAGTCCTCGTCGTCAACAATAAGGATTTTATAAAAATCAAGCACTTTTTCATCTGTACTATCATCAACAAGATTAAGTAAATCATTCATAATAGCCGCTCTTTTATATAATTTCTGTTTCGGGAATGCTGATAATAAATTTAACACCACCTGAAGCACGATTTTTGCACTGGATATTGCCTTTTAATTTATGGGTGATCAGGTTGAAAATAATATTTAATCCCAGTCCGCTTCCACCTTTGCCCAGTCGGGTAGTAAAAAAAGGTTCAAAAATACTATTTATAATTTTTTCATCTATCCCTTTACCATTGTCTGTATAGGTGATGATCAGATTGTGATTATTGAATGTAGCATAAATATCTATGTTACCTTCATTATTATCACTAAATGCATGAATAAGAGAGTTCATAATCAGGTTAGTGAGTATTTGAGAGAAAATCCCTGCATAGGAATTGAGCATGATATTATTATCCACTTTGTTGGATACCTGTATTCGAGTGTGCTTAATTTTGCTGTGCAGGCTTAACAAAACTTCATCATAATATTCTTTTAAATTAAAAACACGTTTCTCTTCAACATGCTGATCAACGGCGACCTGTTTAAAAGAACGTATCAGGCTGGCAGCATTAACCAGACTTAAATGCATTGAGTTCGCCATCTTATCTATCATATCCAGATAGTCTTGCAGAGCATTTTTACCCAGGGTATCATTTTCAAGTGCTTTTATTATGTTCCTGGTTTCTGACTGGATATGGGTAATTCCCGTTAGACTGACACCGATAGGTGTGTTAACTTCATGGGCGACTCCTGCTACCAGACTGCCCAGAGCTGACATTTTTTCAGTTTCTATCAGCTGCGTTTGTGACCTTGTGAGTTTTTCCAGGGTGTCATTTAAGTCATTGGCTTTTTCCTGTAGTTCACGAGTGCGTTCCTTTACCTTGTTTTCAAGTTCGTTCTGATACTGCACCAGTAATTGTGTTTTTTCATGAATATTATGATCAGCCTCAATGAGAGCGGAGGCTAATGTTTGAAACTCATCAGCCCTGTTTTCAAGTTCAGGATATTCAAGTTGGCCGCTGCCCAATTTTCCAATACCCTGCATAATGACAGACAGGGGTTTTTCAATCCAGTTACTAATAAGGTAAATAATACTGATCAGGACAATCAGAAGTATAAGAAAAATAGTTGCAATATGAAGCATTAATTGCTGTTCTTCTTTTTTAAGAATAACGGCATCAATATCCATAAAAATAAAACCAATCACTTCGGATTCAAATAAAATTGGTGCTCGTACTTCTAAATGTTGGTTGTTTTTATTCCAGTGCAATATAGTTCTCAGGTTATCTTTTTTATCCAGTTGTCCGGTGGAGAGTAGAAAATGTTTGTAAGGTGTCAAAAGTGGAAAATGCTCTGGATCAGAATGACCATAAATGTTGCCTTTAAGATCGGTGACAGCAATTGATTGAATATTAAAAAGGGAACCTGTTTCATTTTTAATCATCTTGCTGTAATTGAAGGTGTCCATAATATCATCTGATATATTATAGTAATTGTTGTAACGCACATCATTGTCAATAGCCAGGCTAAAACGGTGTACCAGCTGGATTATCTGGATTTCCAGAATATTGTATAACTTCTGTTTCTCAGTAGTATAGTAACTATAAAAAGCAGGAATGCTGCTGGCCAGTGAGATAGCGGTCAGCAGAAAGATAATTTTTAGTTTAAAGGAGTTTTGTATTTTTTTCAGCATTCCATGCTCGTGGTCAGTGACTTTTAGATTGTAATTTTGTTGTGTTATTTATTCTGCTTATCATATCTTTTATGGGTTGATAAAATGTTTTTTCTTTTACTACAAAACCGTCCATTTTAAAATCAGCTCTGAACTTATCTAGATCCTGGCCTTCCATATTAGTTAATGCCTGGCGTATCTTTTTTAGCGTTTCAGGATCAACCTTTTTTCCGGCAACAACAGGGGTAAATGGGAAGGGACCCGTTTCCTGAATAACATGCAGCTTTTTAAGAAGCTCCGGGCGTTTCTGGATATAAATATCCCATATATATTGATCAATAGCACCGATATCAGCAAGACCTCTATAAATGGCTTCAATACTTTTTTCATGTGAACCGGCACGGATCTTTAATCGAAAAAACTGGTCAATATTAGTATCTTGCTGGCTCAGTAAATAGGATGGTGCCAGATAACCTGAATTTGAACGGGGATCAGAATAGACAAAAATCCTCCCCCTGAAATCAGATAGTGACTTTCCTGGATCGGTTTTTCTGCTAACAATCAGGCTTTTATATAAGGGTTTTCCTTTGTATAAAGGTACTGCAACTAATTGTTGCTGATCCTTTTCACTGTCTTCAACAAAAGGATATCCGCAGGTCCAGGCCAGGGCATAAGGATTATCCCTGAGAAGTTTAGATAAACGTTCATAGGAATCAAC
>JALVDE010000239.1 GCA_027009375.1 Gammaproteobacteria bacterium | reverse complement strand
CCTATTTGCAACTAACGAGTTACTAAGTAGTTTTCGTTTAATTATGACACACATTTGCAGCTTACTCGAAAACTCACTTTATAGCTTGTATTTCTTTTATGGATAATACAAAAATAGGATAAAAATAGTTTATAGATAAAATCATATACAGATTGCAGGATAGTATCAATCAAAAATCCGCTCAAAGTCTAATCTGTCCCGCGTCAACTATCTTGTCCGCTTTGGATGAATAAAAGACAATTTGTGATTTTAGCTGAAATGACCGTTATATGCTGATGTGCGCCGTTCATTTTTTTCGTTTAATACAAAAACAGACTGGTTTTAAAACTGAATCATGTTTTTTTAATAAGGCTACAAATTGAAAGAAAATCTGGTGCATTAACGGCAAGTTTACTTAAACAATGATTATTTTACAGAAAGGTTAGTGTATGCATTAAAAAGTGGGCAATTTTATGCTTTTTTATAATCCCCCCCCCCACAGAATTTTGATCTTAATTTTATATGTAATTTCTACATGGACATTTCAAGATCATCAAGTACTGCATTAATCCCAGCCTGAGCACATTGCTCATCTGTTTTTCCAGAAGGTGCACCGCTGACACCTACACCACCAAGTAATGAACCTCCCGCCTGTATGGGTAAACCACCGGCAGACATAATAATACCGGGAGCACGGCCAATGGGGCCATTAGCTCTGTCTCCAAGGGCTGATGTGGGTGCATTAAAATTAACTGCTGTAAAAGCTTTGCCTTTACTGATAGGCAGGGTGATGGGAGCCGCAATGGTATCACGCAGGGTAACCTGTACAATTCCTTGCCGGTCAACGACTGTAACACCAATCTGAATGCCTTTTTTGGTACATTCCACAATAGCGGCCTGGGCAATTTTTATGGCTGTGGATAAGGTCAGGTTTCTGGAACTGACCATTAAATCTTCTTCAGCATAAGCGGACACTGAGAAAATCAGACCGGTAAAAAAGCTGAGAAGCATAGGGGGGATCAATTTCATTGTTCTGTTCCTGTTGTTTGTTTTATTAGCCAGCTACATATTAACTGTTTCAGGCCCCATTAATAAATTGGGCAGAAAAATGGATACCTGGGGAATATAGGTAATAATCATCAGGAAGCTGAGCAGTAATAACAGCCAGGGATAGGTGGCTTTTATCACTTCAATCATGCTCATTCCGGTGATCCCTGAAGTCACGAATAAATTAAGTCCTACCGGCGGGGTGATCATGCCTATTTCCATATTAACCACCATAATAATCCCCAGATGAATGGGGTCAATTCCCAGCTTGATGGCAATGGGGAATAAAATTGGGGCCATAATCAGCAGAATACCGGAAGGTTCCATAAAATTACCGGCTATCAGCAGCATAATATTCACAATCAGTAAAAATCCCCAGACTGGCAGGCCGATGGAAACGATCCACTGGGCAATTTCATGGGGTATGCGTTCTGAAGTCAGTACGAAGGCGAACAGCATGGCATTGGCAATAATAAACATCAGCATAACACTGGTTTTGCCTGCATCTACCAGAACTTTTGGGACATGACGCAGTTTAATATCACGATAGGCAAATACCGAGATAAAAAAAGCATATACGGCTGCGACTGCAGCGGCTTCGGTAGGCGTGAATATACCGCCGTAGATGCCGCCCATAATAATGACTATCAGAAACAGGCCGCCAGCGGCACTGAATGCAGAGCGGCTTAACTGAGCCATACCTTTAAAGGGCACGCTGGGAAAATTCTTTTTCCTGGCAACAAAATAAATGGTGATCATCATAAGGACGCCAATGAGCAGTCCGGGAATGACCCCGCCAATAAACATTCGTCCTACGGAAACATCGGTGGCTGCGGCATAAACCACCATTACAATGGATGGCGGGATCAATATTCCCATGGTGCCGGCGGTACTGATCACGCCGGCAGCAAAGGACTGGGTATATCCCTCGCGAACCATACCGGCAATAACAATAGAACCAATGGCGACTACCGTAGCGGGAGAGGAACCGGAGACTGCTGCAAACATCATGCAGGCCAGTACCGAAGCCATGGCCAGACCGCCGCGCAGCCAGCCGACACTGTCAACGGCAAAGTCCACCAGTCGGCGGGCTGCACCTCCGGTGGTTAAAAACGCTGAAGCCAGGATAAAGAAGGGGATGGCCATAAGGGTGTAATGCTCCATGGAGGTAAAAATTTTACCGGCCAGAGACGCCATGGAGTCATTGGAAAAAAACAGAATGGTCAGGGTGCTGGACAGTCCCAGTGCAAAAGCAACGGGAACGCCAATCAGCATAAACAGCAGCAACATAATAAACAGGGAGGCGGCAACCATTATTTTACCTCCTGTTCCGGTTTGGGTGAGTGATCAATTTCGTCCAGTAATTCCCGGGTTTCATTAACAAAGTGCATACTATCTACCTCGCCTTTTATTACCTTCCAGGCTACTTCAATTAAGCGGTAGAAGATCAGGGCAAAGCCGATGGGCAGGATGATTTTAATCTGCCATTCCAGAACCGGCATATCTTCTGCTTCCAGGCCGATTTTTTTCAGCTTGGTTACATAGTCCCAGCTGCCTTTAAACAGAATGCCGCAATAGAGCATGCATAAACTGATGGACAGCAGGGTGATGTAACGGCGGATTTTAGCGGCAAATAAATTAACAAAGGCATCAATGCCGATGTGAATGCCTTTTTTAACGCAATAAGCCGCTCCAAACATGACCAGCCAGGCAAACAGGTAGGTGCTTAATTCCAGAGCCCAGACCGCACCGGAGTTAAATACATAGCGGGCCACGACCTGAGAAAAGGTGACTACAGTCATGGCGGTTAGTAACAGGGCAATAAAACCTTCTTCAATATAATCAATAATTTTGCTCATATAAAACCTGACCTGTAAATCTAAACATGCTGAACAGTTATAATTGCATAAAAAAATCCCCGACCATTATCACTTTTATTAGACAATAGTGATAATA
>JALVDE010000238.1 GCA_027009375.1 Gammaproteobacteria bacterium | reverse complement strand
AACTGCCGCAGCTGACCGATGCCCAGATGGTTAATGAGCTTAAAACCCATATGACCCGTGCCTCAGCCCCGGCTCCCTCTGTAGAAACCATACTGCATGCTCTGCTGCCCTATAAATATGTGGATCACACCCATTCTGATGCCATTGTCAGCATTACCAATACCAATAATGGTGAAGACAGAATTAAAGCCATTTACGGCAATAAAGTCGTGATTATTCCTTATGTTATGCCCGGCTTTGATCTGTCCAGACTGTGTGCCGAAGTATTTCCGCAGCAGGCAACGGACAAAACTATTGGTATGGTACTAATGAACCACGGCATCTTTTCTTTTGGTGACACAGCCAAAGAATCCTATAACCGTATGATTGAACTGGTTTCTATGGCGGAAGACTACCTGGCCCGTGAACAGGCTCTGGATATTAGTGCTCATTACACAGAAGGTTCACACATCAGCTCTGATATAGATATTCTGGAACTTTGCCGTTTCCGGCAATTATTATCCACAGAACTGCAAAAACCGCTGATTATCCACCAGACCCGGGATAAACAGACACTGGGTTTTGCCAACCATCCGGATATTAAACACATCAGCCAGCAGGGCCCGGCCACACCCGATCATGTAATCCGTACCAAACAATTACCCATACTCTTATCTGAACTATCCGATGATTTTAACAAAGACCTGCAGCAGTACATTAAACACTATAAGGCTTATTTTGAATCCGGCGCCCGTAATCCCCATGACGGCCAGCAGAAAACCATGCTCGATCCCCTGCCCCGTATGGCCCTGCATAAAGAGGCCGGCCTGCTGACCATCGGCAAGACCATAAAAGAGGCTCAGATAGTTCGGGATATTTATCAGCATACTATGGATATTATTCTGCGAGCCACCCAGCTGGGCGGTTATTGTGCTCTGCCGGATCAGGACATTTTTGATGTGGAATACTGGGAACTGGAACAGGCCAAGCTGAAAAAATCCAGCTCAGCCTGCGGCACCCGTTTTGACGGAGAAGTAGCCCTGGTCACCGGTGCAGTCAACGGCATCGGCAAAGCCTGTGTTGATTCTCTGCTGGCACGGGGGGCCTGTGTGGTTGCCCTGGATATTCTGCCGGAAATCAAAGATCTGTATCAGCGCCCCGACTATCTTGGCATCTGCTGTGATGTTACAGATGAGCAGGCTCTGGCCTCCGCGCTGGAAAAAACCATTCGCCAGTTTGGCGGTCTGGATATGTTGATCCTCAATGCCGGTATTTTTCCCGGCGGCTGCCGGATCGAAGACCTGACTATGAATGAATGGCGCAAAGTGATGAATGTTAACCTGGATGCCAACCTGTCCCTTATGAGCAGGGCTCACCCGTTTTTAAAACTGGCGCCCAATGGCGGTCGGGTCATTGTTATGGGTTCCAAGAATGTCCCCGCACCCGGCCCCGGCGCGGCCGCTTATTCTGCTGCTAAGGCCGCTTTAACCCAGTTAGCCCGCGTCGCAGCCCTGGAGTGGGGACAGGATAATATCCGTATTAACATCCTGCATCCCAATGCTGTATTTGATACCGCCATCTGGACAGAAGAAGTGCTGGCATCAAGGGCAGAACATTATGGTTTAAGCGTACAGGAATACAAAACCAATAACCTGCTTAAAACTGAAATCACCTCTCATGATGTAGCCGAGCTGGCCGCAGAAATGTGCGGGCCGTTATTTGCCAAAACCACAGCGGCTCAGCTACCCATTGATGGAGGCAATGATCGGGTGGTCTGAATTTGTTATGATAGAACTATTCCTTAACCTAAATTAATAAAAGGTATCTTCTTTAATGAAAATTTTGATGAAAAAATGGTTTATAAACACAACTGTTATTGCATTACCCGCAATTTTCCTTTCACAAGCCGTACTGGCCGATGCCACCGTTACCTATGAACAACTTAATGGTGCTCAGAAAACCACCAACACCATGAAAATCAAAAACGGTAAAATCCGTTTTACACCGCCAACCCAGACCAATAATTACAGTATTTATGACAGCCAGAGTGGTTCTTTAACCCATGTGGATACCAACCAGAAACGCTACCTGTCCATGGACGAAAAGGCCATTGCAGAACAGGCCCAAAAAGCCAGAGAACAGATGGAACAGATGCGCAAGGCCATGGAGGCCAAAATGGAAGGCATGCCTCCAGAGCAGAGAGAACAGGTGGAAAAAATGATGAATAATCACCTGGCCCGGGTAGATAAAACCCAGCCTGCACCGAAACTGGATCAGAAAAAAACCAGCCGTACCGAAACCGTTGCCGGTATTGAATGCACGGTTTATGAATCCTTTTTTAATGGCGTTAAAGTCAGTGAAATCTGCATAGCAGAACCGGATAAAATGGGACTGGACACTGCCGATGCCCAGACTTTGACCAATATGCAAAGTTTTATGAAACAGATGCAGAAAATGGCTCAGCAGATGATGAACACCAATACCCCGGTTTCAGAAATTAACGGCATTCCTTTGCACACCAGACTCTATGCACCAGATGGCAGTATTAAGCTGGAAACCCGTTTATCCAGTATTAGTACAGATAAGCTCAGTGATGATACCGTCAGTATTCCAGACGGTTACAGCCAGATACAGATGAATCAGATGCCTGGCATGTAAGTTTCAGACTGAACTGGACGACTATATACTGTATTGTCAGTGTTCTTAGCCGTCCAGTCAGTCTGACTATTACGCCTGTTGTTTGCTGCCGACCATTGTTTAAACAGTTCAATCACGGCTTCACGGCCCATTTCTGCACCGCATTGTTCAGCAACCTTCTGCACTCTTGCTGCAAAGGCAATTTGTTCTTCCCTGCTCAGTTTAATACCCAGCTCCTGCTCGATGATATAAGCCACACCGCCTTTTCCCGACTGGCTGTTAATACGGATCACCTCTTTATAACTGCGCCCTAAATCCGCCGGGTCAATGGGCAGATAAGCCACCTCCCAGATCTGATCGGGCTGCTGATTTTTCAGGCATTTATTAATTGCATCCTGATGACTACCGGAAAATGCTGTATAAACCAGCTCCCCGATATAGGGGTGTCTGGGATGTACAGGGATCCGGATCAAAGCACTGATCCGCTCGCTAATGGACTGAATGTCCGCTAAATCCAGTTGCGGGTCAATTCCCTGACTGTACAGATTCATGGCCAGGGTAATTAAATCGGCATTGCCGGTGCGTTCCCCATTACCCAGCAAAGTACCTTCAATCCGTTGTGCACCAGCCAGCATGGCCATTTCCGCAGCGGCAACCGCACAGCCCCGGTCATTATGTGTGTGCACACTGATGATCACATGGTCCTGATAATCGATATGGTTAATAAACCATTCCACCTGATCTGCATAAATATTCGGCATGGACACTTCCACCGTTGCCGGCAAATTAATAACCACCGGATTATCCGCTGTCGGCTGCCAGACCTTATTAACGGCATTGCAGATCTGCACGGCAAAATCCAGTTCCGTCGCTGTAAAACTTTCCGGTGAATACTGAAACCGCCAGCGGGTATCCGGCTGCTGTTCAGCACAGTCCTTAACCCATTGCGCGCCTTTAACAGCAATATCAATAATCCCCTGCTTATCCAGAGCAAACACCTGCTCACGCTGAACTCTGGAAGTGGAATTATACAAATGAACCATAGCCTGACGGGCACCTTTAAGGGCTTCAAAGGAACGTTTAATCAGAGATTCCCGTGCCTGTGTCAATACTGAAATGGTGACATCTTCAGGAATATACTGCCCTTCAATTAAAGTTCGGACAAACTGAAAATCATCAACAGAAGCCGAAGGGAAACCCACTTCAATTTCCTTAAACCCCATTTTCACCAGCATTTTAAAAAAAGCCAGTTTCTGTTGACTGTTTAAGGGCTGTTTTAAAGCCTGATTACCATCACGCAGATCCACACTACACCAGGTCGGTGCCTGAGTCAGCACCTTATCCGGCCATTGACGATGTGGTATTGGCACCGGCTTAAAAGGCCGATACTTCTGATAATTAAAAGCGGCAGATTTCATAAGTCTTCTCTGTTTATAATGTTGTAACTGTTTCTCTTCATTAACCAGTAGTATAAACAAAGCCCGTTAAAATTAATGTGCTAATTTTCCATTAAAATAGCAATATATGAAATAATATTTTAATTATGGTAAATTTAACGACATAATATTTTACTTATCCACAATTAAAGTATTTTTATGAAACTAACAAAAATGGATATCCGTATTCTGGATGAACTTCAGAACAATGGCCGAATAAGCAACCTGGAACTGGCTGACAAAATCGGCCTGTCCCCATCACCCTGTTTAAGAAGGGTCAGGCAACTGGAAGAAGCCGGTTATATTGACCAGTACGTGGCCCGGCTAAATGAGAAAAAACTGGATTTGAAACTGATAGCTTTAATTCAGATCAGTATGGACAGGCATACGCCGGAGCGTTTTGAAAATTTTGAAAGTATTGTGCAGGATTTTGATGAAGTGCAGGAGTGTTATTTAATAACCGGCCAGAGCGCCGATTATCTGTTAAAAGTAATTGTGCCGGATATGGAGCATTACCAGGCTTTTTTACTGCAGAAATTAACCCGTATAGAAGGGGTAACTGGAGTTCAGTCCAGTTTTATTATGCGCAAGGTGCTGGACAGGACAGCGGTACCGTTAAAATATCTTGATGTTTAAAGCTGAATTGCAATGTGTTCCCACGCTGGAAAGTGGGAACAAGCCATATTGCCTTTTATTTCAGTGATTTAAATCCCGCTGTAAAGCCTTTTAGTGAAACAGGTACTTCAATGACCTGCTTGGCACTGGCAGCAAATTTAACACTGCCTTTTTCACCGGCCTTCATACCCTTGATAATTTCAGGCTTCAGTTCAATACCGGCTACACAGCCGTTTTTAACACATACGGTAAAAGGAACACGGACAGCTTTAGCAGTACCGCCTTTAAATTCCAGTCCAGGAGGCAGCATAACACCCAGTGGCAGAGTAATTAAAGCCTGTGGGGTAGTTTTGCCTGGCGGATAACCCACAGCCACCTGCATAACGACCTTACCCTTATCATTGGTCACATTCTGAAACAGGTTACAGATCTCCTTGCCGGATTTAGGCAGTTTTTCACAGGCCACTGTCCAGTCCTTGAACTTTTTACCATGTTCCGGTTTTGCTATAGCCGAACCGCTTAAAATGAAACTCAGGACAAAAACCATAATAAAAGCGGTTTGAATTTTTAACTTTGAATGCATTAATATTTTCCTCATTAAACGCGTTATTTAACCTAAAAAAACAGTTGATAATTTTGAAACCGGCAAAACCGGCTTTAACTGTTATAAATTCCATTTTCTACCCATGAGCGGGTAAACCACTCATGAGCAAGTAAGCAGCCATGAGCGAATAAGCAGCCTTGAGCGAATAAAAAGTATATTGACGACAGGCGGCAAAACAGACAGGCAGAAGCAGAATTCTTATAATAATTATTTCAATCTACGTTTAATCAGACCAAAAATCAACCATTAGGTTCACAAAACCCTCGATAAAAGTCATTCTCCTGTCATTCTCTATATATGTGATATTTCACTTATATTTCTTTTTCAGGTTCATTTCAGTTTTAACTGACTATAATGCTGAGCAATAATACTAAACTGGATAAAAAATGAGACCTGCTGAACCTGTAAAACCCCATATATTTCCCCGTATTCTAAGCTGTGTACTGGCTCTGCTGTTACCGGCTGCCGCTTATTCTGCTCCTGCTGAACTGGTTGCCCTGCTGGATAACATTATTAAAAACCAGCCTGAACAACAGATCACCCAGGGTCTTAAGGAAATGCACAGCACTAACCAGCAATATTCTGACAGCTGGATAGCCGGCGATGTGGACCTGGTGGTTCATCATGAAAACGATACCCTGACTGATAATAATGACTATAAAAACTGGCAGGTGGGAGTTGAATTTCCCCTCTGGCTCAGTAGTCAGAAGCAGGCTCAGAAAACCATTACCCGCAGCTACGGCGAACAGCTTAGTGCCCATCAGCTCTATCTGCGCTGGTTAGCCTCTGAGCAGCTGCGCAAACTGGTGTGGAATTACCGAACCGCTGAAATTGAAGTGGAGGCGGCCCGTTCAGCCCTGCAGAAAAGCCAGTCCTTATTAAATAAGGTTATACTTAAAGTAAAAGCCGGTGAAAGTCCCAGGATTGACCAGTTACTGGCCCATAAAGCCGTATTAAAACAGCAGAACAACCTGGTACAGAAACGCAGCGCCCTGACTATTGCTCAGAACAACTTCAGGCGCTGGACCCGAACTCAAAACCTGCCCCAGAACATCCTGGAACAGCCGCTTTCACCATTACCGCTGGATCAGCATCCTAAAATCATTCAGTTGTCCTCGGCTCTGCAGATTTCCCGGGCCATGATGAAAAAAACCCAGGCCGGTAAACGGGATAACCCAACAGTATTTCTGGGCGCTCAGAATGATAAGGACAAGACCAGCGAAAACAACTCACTGATCCTTGAAGTTTCCATTCCTCTGGGTGTTAATCCCGGTTTTTCACCCCGTCTGGCAGAAACAAAACGCAATGTGTATGAACAGCAGGCGGTACTGGACAAAGCCAGAATTCAGCTGGAACAGGCCATTTTTCAGGCTCAACAGCAACTGAATTCCGCACAGGAAAGTATCCATCTTGCCAAAGAGCAATATGCTATCAGTGTCAAAGCACTCAGTATGTCAGAACATGCGTATCAACTGGGTGAAACCAATATTCAGAATTTATTACTGGTACAGCAGCAAACTGCAGAAGCAAAACGGGAATACCGTCTGGCAGAGGCCCGTTCAGGTCAGGCCATTGCTAACTTAAACCAGGTAACCGGACATATTTTAGGAGCACAGCAATAATGTTTAAACGTATCTACTCGGGTTCCATCCCGATGCTTATTCTTGGCGGCGCTCTGCTGCTGGGCAGTATTTCTCAGTCCGTTTTTGCCCAGAGCCTGAAACTGACCAATGAACAACAACAGGCCATGGGTATTAAAATCCAGCAGGCAGAACCAGTCAAGGTAGTACCCAGTGCTGTTTTTCCGGCTCAGGCGACCATACCGCTAAAAACCATGCGCAGTCTGGCCAGCCCCCTGTCCGGACAGATTGTAAAGCTTAATTACGTACACGGCCCAATTAAAAAAGATGACATTATTGCAGAAATGGAGAGCCCCGAACTGCTGCAGCTGCAGGAAGAATTTCTGGCCACTTTATCCGATCTCAGTATCAGCCAGCAAAACCTGAATCGTGCCCGCAAATTAAACCAGAGCGGTATTTCATCCACCAGGAAATTGCAACAGGCTTTAACCGATGTCAAAAAACTGATATTGAAAGAAATTCAGTTAAAGCAAAAACTGGCTCTCTATGGCATGGCAGAATCCGCCATTGAAAAAATGGAGCAGAAAAAAAAGCTGCAACCAGCCATTCTGCAGTTAAAGTCCCCGATTGACGGACAGTTATTTGATCTGAAAGTACGCCTGGGTGAACGGGTGGAAAAGAACCAGAGCATTATTTCTCTGGGTGAAACCAATCCTATTATTCTGGCTGTCAGAGTACCCGTAAGCATGGTCAATGAACTGGCGAAGGGACAGCAGGTTGAAATCCTGGGAATGAATAAAACCGGTGAAATCCAGCATATCGATCTAATGGTTGATCCCATGACCCAGTCTGTGGATGTCCATGTTCAGGTACAGAATGATGATAATACTCTGCGTGCCGGTCAATTATTTAAAATCCGTTTTTTAATGACACCGGATAAGGCTACTTACAAAATAAACTCTAACGCTATCAGTCAATTTGACGGTAAAACAGTAGTGTTTATTCAGGATGGTAAAGTAATTAAACCGCTTCCAGTTAAAGTCATTAATATTACCCGTCAACAGCTTTATTTTACTCCTGCAGCCAGCTACTCAGAACCGCTTATGGTCTGTGTTCAGGGCAGTACGGCCATTAAATCCGCCTTTGAAGCACAAAGCGGCTCTGAGGCTGAATAAGGAGTTATTATGTTAGCCCGAATATTACAGTTTTTCCTTATCCAGCGTACCCTTGTGGTTCTGATCGTGTTTGCCCTGCTGGCCGGCGGCTGGCAGGCCTTTCAGAAAATACCCATTGATGCCTTTCCCGATGTCTCCCCGGCTCAGGTTAAAATGATTTTCAAGGCACCAGGTATGACACCCTCAGAGGTCGAGCAGCGTATTATTGCCCCTCTGGAGCTGGAACTGCTGGGTCTGCCCAACCAGAAAATATTACGTTCACTGGCCAAATACGCCATTGCCGATATTACCCTGGACTTTACCGAAGGCACTGACATTTACTGGGCCCGGCAACTGGTTTCCGAACGGCTGAACAATATGGATCTGCCCGAAGGTGTTACCGGTGGTATGGCGCCTCTGTCCACACCGTTGAGTGATGTCTTTATGTTTACCATAGAAGGCAGCACCATGAATAATATGCAAAAACGCGATCTGCTGGACTGGGTGATCCGCCCTGCCCTGCGCTCAGTGCCCGGTGTGGCCGACGTTAATGTTCTGGGCGGTTATGTACGCACTTTTGTGGTCAAACCGGATTATCAGAAACTGCAGACCTATCAGATCAGTATTGATGAGCTGATTGATGCCTTACGGGAAAATAATAAAAATGACGGTGCCGGACGTTTAAACCAGGGGGAAGAAGTCCTGCTGGTCAGAACCCAGGGTAATTTAACCGGTATTGAAGATATTCAGAACATTGTAGTGGAATATAAAAACAATGTGGCCATTACCATTAAGGATCTGGCCACTGTGGAAATCGACTCCCTGTATCGTAACGGTGCCGTTACTCAGAACGGCAAGGAAGAAGTGGTTGAAGGACTGGTCATGGCACTTAAAGGCGCCAATGCCCGGGAAGTCATTACCGGTATTGAAAAACGTCTGAATGAACTGCAGCCAGCCTTTCCTGAGGGCATTTCTGTGTCGGTATTTTATAACCGCAGCGATCTGGTCAATACGGCTATTTACGGAGTGTCCAAATCCCTGATTGAGGCCGTGGTACTGGTATTAATGGTGCTGCTTTTATTTCTGGGTAATATCCGGGCAGCCATTGCCGTGGCCCTGATCCTGCCCCTGTCTGCTTTAATGACCTTTATCCTGATGCGCTGGTACGGTTTATCGGCCAACCTGATGTCTCTGGGCGGTCTGGCCATTGCTGTGGGTATGCTGGTGGATGCCGCTGTGGTGGTGGTTGAAAATATAGTTTCCCACCAGGAAAAGGATGCTCAGAAACCGCAGGGGCAATTACCTAAAATGCATATTATTTTCCGGGCACTTAAGGAAGTCTCAATACCCGTGATTTCCGGTATTTTAATTATAATGACGGTTTTTCTGCCACTGCTGACCCTGGAAGGTCTGGAAGGCAAACTCTTTGTACCCGTAGCTCTGACCATTATTTTTGCCCTGGGCGGTTCACTGGTATTGTCCCTGACTATTATCCCGACTCTTGCCTCCTTTATCCTGGGTAAACCATCACACCAGGAACCCTGGCTGATCCGCAAACTACTGGCCATTTACCAGCCGGTTTTACAATGGAGTCTGAAAAATGACTACGTTATCGTAACCGGTGCCGTGATTGCCCTGGTTTTTGCCGGGTTTGTTTATACTCTAGTGGGTAAAACCTTTATCCCGCAGATGGATGAAGGTTATATTGTGATGCAGATAGAAAAAACACCGTCCATCAGTTTAAAAGAATCCACTCAGATGGATATGAATATCCAGAAAGCCATTCTGGAAAAAGTACCTGAAGTCACCCGTATGGTGGCCCGGGTAGGTTCAGATGAAATCGGCATGGACCCCATGGGGCTTAATGATACTGATACCTTCCTGATGCTCAAACCTGCCGAACAATGGCGTATGCAGAGCAAGGAAGAGCTGATAGCCGAGATTCGTGAGGTACTGGACACCCGGTTCCCCGGTATTAACTATGCCTTTACCCAGCCCATTCAGATGCGGGTGGATGAAATGCTTACCGGTGCCCGCGGTGATCTGGCTATTAAAATATTCGGCGACAACCCGGAAGAACTGAACCATGTGGCCCGGCAGATGGTCAGTATGGTTAAAACCATTCCCGGTGCCGAGGATGTCTATACCCAGATGAACGAAGGGCTGCGTTATCTGCAGCTTAAGGTTAACCGGGACATGGCCGGCCGTCTGGGACTGAGTGTGGATCAGGTGGAGGCCATATTAAGAGCTCAGATCAACGGTCTGGAAACCGGTATTATCTATGAAGGTATCCGCCGTATTCCCCTGATGCTGCGCGCCCCTGAATCCTACAAGGCATCCAGCCTGGAAATGCTGCAGCAGCCGGTCACTGTAAATACACCAGGAGGTATGGAAACCGTGATGCTCAGTCAGCTGGTGGATGCAAAATCCACGGAAGGGCCGGTATCCATTAAACGCGAACAGAGCAAGCGTTTTTCTGTGGTGGTGGCCAATGTCAGCGGCCGGGATCTGGTCGGCTTTGTTGAAGAAGCCAAAGCCAGGGCTAAAGAATTAAAAATACCGGCCGGTTATTATTTTGAATGGGGCGGCAAGTTTGAAAACCAGCAACGTGCTGCACAGAAGCTGGCCATTGTGGTACCCGTTGCCCTGGTGCTGATCTTCCTGATCCTGTTCAGTACCTTCGGCTCCATACCCCAGGCACTGATGGTATTAATTAATGTGCCCTTTGCCCTGATCGGCGGCATTGTCGCCTTATGGCTGACCGGTGAATATCTGTCGGTACCAGCTTCTGTTGGCTTTATT
>JALVDE010000237.1 GCA_027009375.1 Gammaproteobacteria bacterium | reverse complement strand
TTCAGTGGTTGCCGGGGGCGGCATGGGGCAGGCTCTGATCAGGGCGGATGATGTGACCGAAAACCACATTAATGTTATTTTTACCACTCAGGTAGCTATCGGGTTGGTAATTTATGTTGTATTTTGGCTGCTCTCTTCGGCTATTGCAGATTTTTTTGGTAGTGAAATTTATGAGCAATTAATTAAAGTTTCTGCACTGACCTTTGTTATTAGACCTTTTAATAATATTTCCAGTGCCAAACTAAGTCGGAATTATAATTTTAAAATAGTATCATTGCTTGCTTTTTTTAATGTGGTTATTTCATCATTGATAAGTATATATATGGCATTTAATGGCTATGGTGTCTGGTCATTAATAGTAGCAGGTTTAATAACATCCCTTGTTCTTATACCCATAAGTCTTTGGTTAGCCAAATGGTGGCCAAAATTAAGTTTTAAAATGGAGGCCTTAAAAAAATATGGTGCTTATGGTTTTAAAGTATCAATTAGCAATATTTTATACAGTATTATGGTTCAAATTCCCAACTTCTTTATTTCCAAGGTGCATGGTCCAGAAACATTGGGTTTGTTCAATAAAGCAAGTAGCTTAACTGAAATACCATTACAAATAATAGCTGGCCCGGTAACACAAACAGTCTTTCGAGGGATGTCAGAATATAAACATGACGTAAATATGTCAAAGTATCTCTATTTCAGAACCCTGACATTGCTATGTGTCTATTTGTTTCCTTTCTTTACAACCATGTTCTGGATTGCAGAACCTTTTGTTGTTATTGTCTATGGAGAAAACTGGAAAGAAGCTGGACAAGTTATGTCAATCATTGCCCTTTGGGGATATTCCAGAACAATGATAAGGCCTGCCAGTATTATCAATGATTCACATGACAGGCTAAAAGAAGAAATATATCTGGATATGGAATTTATATTACTGTTAATAGTAGTGCTGTTTTTTTTAACACCACAGGGCATTAACTTTGTGGCGGCTGGTTTAATTGTAATGGGTCTTTATCAAATGATAAGAGTAACCAGGTTAGCTTATACATGCATGGATAATGCAACCCTGAAAGATTTTTTTAAGGCAGTATATCCAGCGCTGTGCTTGAATGCTTTGCTTTTCTTATTTCTTGCCACTTTGGATAATTTTGTTGAATTTGAAAATATATCGTCATTTTTTACGCTGGCAGGAACTTTAATTTTAACTGTTTTAATTTACATTATTTTATTTATGACAATCCCTTTTGAGGGGCTAACAGGTGAACGTAATAAGATAAAAAATAAATTAAGAAATTTTTTGTAAATATATATTAATGAATAAATAAAAAGTCTTGCCAAACAAGCTAACCTCCAGTAGTATTTGTCTGAGAATAGAATATGTCATTGAATTTTCTGTCTATTCTGGCAAGCCGATTTAGGAACACGTTTATATGGATTACCCCTCCTCAGAAAATCAGGCTTATTCCCGCAGCTCTTTATTGGCATTGTTTCGCAATCGCTTGTCCTTGACGCTGTTCGAAAAGTTTCTTGGTATTGTGCTTCATATTCATGATGGTCGAGCAGTCCTCAAGCATTTGATTAGAATGCTGAGACGTGAGTTGGAGGATGGTTGTTCGGATGAGCTGGACTATCGTACTTTCCGAACCATCCTAAATCAATATCCTGAGCGACTCAGAGATGATACCTGGTACCAGGCATCAATCCTTCTTGACGCCAGTTGGAGGAAATATCCTGAGCGTACATTTAATCATCTACGTCTTCTTCGAGAAAGGAACGATCCGCAAGATTTTGCACAGTTCTGGGAAGAACTCAGGTTGAACATCGCACCTTATTCTCTTACCCCTCACGGTTACATGTTGGCCCTGGAAAGCCGGGATAAAGAAGGGATATGGAAAGAAATTACGCAGATTATAAGTTTGCTTGACACCATGGAACTACACTGTTTTCTAAATTCGGGAACCCTTTTGGGCATCATACGTGAAGGTGGTTTTCTGCCTCATGACGACGACGTAGATCTGGCAGTCATTCTGAATGCCGACTCAGACCGGGAGGCATCCAGGCAATGGATCAGCTTTGGCGAACGACTAAAATATTCTGTACGTCCACCCTACAAACTGGATCTCGGGCAAACGATCCTTTACAAAATCATCTGTCCCAGTGGGTTGGAGGTAGACCTTTTTCCCGCTTGGGTCTCTAGAGGCCATGTATTTGTCTGGCCGTATTTACATGGGGAATTGAAAGCCAGTGACCTGTTGCCATTGCGTCCAATAAATGAAAAACTGTCATCAGTGTTTCTTCCTGCCAATCCTGAAGCCTTTCTGGAAATCAATTACGGTAGCAACTGGAAGATCCCTGACCCCTCTTTCCGTTTTGACTGGAATCGGGCAAAGCAACAATTCACCATTTTTACTAAGACTTTGAAAGACTAGAGCAATATAGAATGAAAACCGTAATCACATATGGAACATTTGATCTTTATCATGTCGGCCATGTCCGGCTACTAAGCAGGTTGAGAGAATTGGGAGATCGTCTGGTGGTTGGTTGCTCCACCGATGAATTCAATAGCCGTAAAGGGAAGAGATCGGTGATGCCTTATGAGCAACGTGTTGAGATTCTTCGAGCCTGCAGATATGTAGATGATGTCTTTCCAGAAAATAACTGGGAGCAGAAACGGGGGGACATTTTGAGGGAAAAGGCCGATATATTCGCGATGGGAGATGATTGGCTAGGAAAATTCAATGACCTCAGTGATATTGTGGAAGTGGTTTATCTGCCGCGCACAAAAGACATTTCCACTACGGAAGTAAGGCAGTTGGTGAAGGCCCTGCACAGAGACAAGATTAACCAGGTACGCTCTGCAGTTTCCCATCTTGCTAGCTTGGTCGATAATCTTTGAACTTGACAGGAGGATTTGTTTTTCGGAGGAATTACACTCTGATTAGACAATATTGGTCTAAAATTCAGGTTTTAAAGTAATTATTGATGACGAGGTTTACAATGTGATGGATAAACATAATAGTCG
>JALVDE010000236.1 GCA_027009375.1 Gammaproteobacteria bacterium | reverse complement strand
GGATAATCACAGTTTTCAGCAGTTAAATGATGCAGTTAATCGTATGGGGCATTTAGTGGAACAGATTCTGAATCTGAACAGAACATCACCGGAGCAGTATATTTCCAAATTTACTGAGGTGGACCTTTATACTATTGCCCAGGAAGTGATAGCCAGGGAATACCAGCAGTTTGCTGAAAAAGATCTGCAGATTGAACTGGAAGGGAAACATGTTCATATTAATGGTGATCCTTTTGCTCTGGATGTATTATTACAGAATCTTCTGAGTAATGCCTGTAAGTACAGTAATAATGGAGACTCCGTTCGAGTATCCATTATTACAACAGAACAGTCGGTAGAACTGCAGGTACAGGACTCCGGACCGGGAGTTCCGGAAGATCAGTATGGTCGTCTTTTTGATCGCTTTTACCGTTTACATGGTGATCGTCACGATTCCGGTGTTACCGGCTGCGGCCTTGGGCTGGCGATTGTTCAGCAGATAGTGGAATTACACCAGGCCAGAATAGAACTTAGTCACTCCAGTTTTGACACCGGATTATCGGTTAAGGTAATCTTTAATAAACTCTATGATGAGAAGAGAGATGAGATCAGAAATAATGCCTAAGTCTCCTTTTATCAGGGTACTGCTGTTAATCGGAACATTATTGTCGGCTATCAGGGTTGCAGCGGCTACGCCGGTTATTGACGTAGAAATTAAAAACCACCTGTTTATACCTTCAGAAATTATTATACCGGAAAACACCAAGGTAAAACTGGTGATCCATAACCGGGACGAAACCGATGAAGAATTTGAAAGTTACGAGCTGAACCGGGAAAAGGTGATTATAGGTAATCGTAAAGGCGTAATTTTTGTTGGTCCTTTACCGGCTGGAGAATACCCATTTTTCGGGGAATTCTTTCCTAAAACAGCGCAGGGGAAAGTCATTGTCAAATAAAGAGTTAAATAAAAAGTTAAATAAAACCCTATGCACCACAGGATTTAAAGCATGCTGTTAAATTCTGTTATTATTGTTTTACGGGAAGTACTGGAAGCGGCTCTTATTTTCAGTATATTACTGGCGCTTTCCAAACAGAGCCAGATACATCGTACCTGGATTATCTGGTCTCTGCTTATCGGCATGTTCGGTGCCGTTGTTTATGGTATTAATATCCCACTGGTTTCTGAATGGTTTGATGGTGTTGGTCAGGAGGTGGTCAATGCCCTGATGCAGTACACTGTTTATATAATGCTGCTTTTCTATATTATTATTTTATTGTTATATGCCTCTAAACCGGCAGCCGGGGCACGGAAGTTGCTGGTGATTATGATGGTATTGATCACCTCGATTGCCATGATCCGTGAAGGTGCTGAAATTTTACTGTATTTTTTCTCTGTTACCCGCAGTGTTAATCATTATGCCGCCGTTATGATGGGAATGATTATTGGCGCCAGTATCGGTATCAGTATCGGTTTTCTGTTTTATTATCTGCTGATGAATATTCGTGAGAAATGGTCTATGATTTTTGGTCTGGGGCTGTTGATCCTGGTTTCATCGGGAATGATATCCCAGGCCACCCTGTTAATGATCCAGGCAGACTGGCTGCCAGCTCAAATGCCCTTATGGAATACTTCAGATTTTCTGTCTGAAAAGTCCGTATTAGGCCAGCTGCTTTATGCCCTGGTAGGTTATGAAGCTACTCCGACGGCACTACAGGCCAGTATGTACCTGGGGGGGCTGATTCTGCCGGTATTTATTATTGTATTATTAAAATTAAAATTAAAGTTTAAAGGCTAATGTTGAAAGACCATCCTGGTTTAGAACAAACCTTATTAATAATCAGTCAAATGAATTCTGATAAATATTTTTTAAAACAGTGTCTGGTATTTTTATCAGCACTGATGGTATTCCTGTTATCTTCGCCGCTTTATGCTGACGGTGCTTCGGGAGGCACTTTTATTGATAAGGTCTATCATCCTTATGTCCAGCCTCATGAACGGGAAATTGAGTGGCGTGGGACCTATAAAAAAGACTCGGAATTGCGTAATCAGGATAATGCTCAGCGACATAAACTTGCTTATGCACAGTCTTTTAATGACCGCTGGATGGGAGAGATATACCTGGTCGGAGAAAAAAATCGGCAGAAGGATTTTAAATTAGTATCTGTAGAACTGGAGGCTCTCTGGCAGATCACAGAACAGGGGGAATATGATTATGACTGGGGCATGTTATTTGAAGCAGAACATGAAACTGAGGAACATATTTCAGAAGTTTCATCGGCTCTGTTAATTGAACGGGAATGGGGTAAGTGGGTCGGTACGGCTAACCTGTATTTGATTTATGAATGGGGCAGTCATATTGATAATGAACTGGAAACCGCTATGGCATTGCAGGGTCGATACCGTCTGTCCAGGCAACTGGAACCGGCCATAGAATTTTACAGCAGTGATACCAGTGAGGGTATTGGTCCGGTTTTACTGGGCACTATTAAACTGGGCGGCAGAAAACAGATCCGCTGGGAAGCAGGTGTTATTGCCGGGCTGGATAATGAGACTGCCGATGAAACCTATAAATTTTCTATAGAATTTGAATTTTAGGTTTAAACTCTGTTATGGCAAGAGTGCGGCATAAATACGCTGATAATGGTTTTTACGGTATTGGCATTGTTAATAATGTTGATGAAATTAATATTGGTACGCTCTGGCGGTCTGCCTATATTCTTGGGGCATCCTTTATTTTTACCGTGGACAGGAAATACCAGAAGCAGGGCAGTGATGTAACTAAAGCCTGGATAAAAATCCCCCTGTACCATTATACTTCGGTAGAAGATCTTAAAACTCATCTGCCGTATAACACGCCCCTGGTCGGGGTGGAAATGACTCCGAATGCCGTTGCTCTGAGTGATTTTAAACACCCGCCCAGAGCGGTTTATTTACTGGGCAATGAACAGATCGGTCTGTCCGACAGGGTATTGCAGCAATGTCATTCGGTAATTTCCCTGCCGGGGCATTTTAGTTTAAATGTGGCGGTTACAGGAAGTATTATTATGTAT
>JALVDE010000235.1 GCA_027009375.1 Gammaproteobacteria bacterium | reverse complement strand
ATCACCAGATCATCTTTTTCCACCCGCTTTACAATCTCATTATCCGCCACATCAAAGCCGGCCGACACTTTAAGCATTTTAATATTCTCGACAGAAGGTGTCTGAATAAAGCGGTTAGCCACCAGGGTCATGGGTATTTTTGTTCGTTTGGCGGCTTTAAAAAGAATGTCCTTAATCACGACTGGACAGGCATCGGCATCAACCCATATATGCATAGTATTTTCCCGTAAAGTTTTAGCTATTCTAACATAAACAGTTATCTTATTTTACGGGCAAACCCCATCAAACATAAGAGCAAAACAAGAGTAACATAACAGAAACATTACAAAAGTTTAATTCTCATGTAAGGCTGGTGAAAGGCAGGCTGTTGTATAGTTATCCCAACAAAACAGAAAACAAAACAATAAGTTTACAGAACAACTTACCAAACACTAACGATAAGGATACTATCATGAAAACATTATCTACTTTAATTTTTGCTGCCACTGCTGCTTTTGCTGTTAATGCTAATGCCGGCACTGATGCCCTGCACGGTGACCCTGCCATTAACGATGTTTTTCCAGTCCAGGAAATCAGCCTTCAACCACAGTCACTTAATACTGTTGCTGACACCGGCAAACAGGTCTGGAGTATTGAGTATGAAGAATACGTTAATCCAGCTGATTTCAACCTTATTGAACAGAACAGCGTTGCCAGCCTGATTCAGAAACTGGAAAACAATCCTCCTGCTGCAGGTAGAACACAGGCAGATGATACCTTTAAATGGGATACTACTGCCGGTGAATATCAGCTGCAATAAAATGTATACTTAATTAATACATTTTCATTTCCCTTAAAAAGCTCTCTGCCCCTACTGACAGGCAGAGAGCTTTTTTTATTGCTGCTGACTGTTTTTAATTTCGCATATTCAACGATTAATTTGTACCGTGATAAAAACGTTACAAACATTTAATACTTATGTAAGGATTATGTAAGGGTGCTTGTTGTATAGTTAACTCAACAAGACAGAAAACGTTTTAAAAAGTTAAAACATCTATTACAGACAAAGAGGAAACAACCATGAAAACTTTAACTACATTAATATTTGCTGCCACTGCTGCTTTCGCTGTCAATGCCAACGCTGATGCTGTACATGGCGACCCTGATATCGGCGATGTATTCCCAATTCAGGAAATCAGTCTGCAGCCACAGTCTATTAATACTATTGCTGATACCAGCGAACAGGTATGGTATCTAAATACGGTTACTGACAACGGCAAAAATGCATGGAGTGTGGAATATGAAGAATATGTTAATCCAGCCGACCTTAACCAGATTTCCCAGAACAGTGTGGCCAGTATGCTTCAGGAACTGGACAGCAACCCTCCTGCAGCAGGAGCTTACTCAGATGATGTCTTTAAATGGGATGAAACTGCAGGTGAATATCAGCTGCAATAAGAGCCCAGTGAAAGGACTCAGAACCTGAGAGTGCGGGCATTATTGTCCGCATTATCATGAACAACCATAATACTCTGAGAAGTTACACTTTTTAAACACATCCACCTGATTATACCTGACGAAAAAGATCCGGTATTGCTGGGTATTGTTTCTGCGAAAAAGGTATCTGTAACAAACCCAGGCCGTCTTTTAAGATACTATGATACATTTGCCTATAATC
Source organism: Gammaproteobacteria bacterium (assembly GCA_027009375.1). Lineage (GTDB taxonomy): Bacteria > Pseudomonadota > Gammaproteobacteria > GRL18 > GRL18 > JANELJ01. The sequence goes on along the minus strand of JALVDE010000235.1, from coordinate 1,378 downwards.
AGTGGTATAGATTAAATCACCATTATCTAAATGCTTTAATGATGGCTGTTGGCCATATAAGCCACCACGAACATTACCTCCCATAACAAAATGAGGCGCCGCGGTACCATGGTCGGTTCCCTTGCTTCCATTTTCTGCCACTCTTCGACCAAATTCACTATAAGTCATCATGACAATTTTATCCCAATAGCCCGTAGTATTCATCACATGACTAAAATGAGAAATTGCCTCTGAGAATTGTAATAATAAACGAGCATGTTTTGATTTCTGATTGGCGTGAGTATCAAAGCTACCATGAGAGATCTTAATTACTCGTACCGGTATTTCACTGCGGATAATATTGGCAGCCACCTGCAATTGTTGACCTATATTTGTTTTTGGGAAATTTGAACTGGGAGTCGGTAATGATTTTAATTGATCTTTAATGGCTCGACTAAAAACATCAACGGTCTTTCGTGTTTCAAGAATATGTGCCAGTGCCGGGTTTTTTATTGTGCGTTGATTTTGATAATGATTATTATGGTTTCTTTTAGGTAGTTGTCTGGGATCCCTGATACTGATATTTTTCATCCAGTTACCTCGCAAAGGTCCCTCGCCCCTTCTAAGAATAATACCATCAGCAAGCCACTTATCCTGATCCTTTCTGTTTTTAATTGATCGGGCATACCAGCCGTATTCCAGGTATTCATGACTGTCTGATGCGGTTTCCCATATATCAATTGAACGAAAATGGGATCGGTTAGGGGATGCATAACCAAGACCTGAAATAACAGCAAGCTGTTCCTTTTGCCAGAGTGGAAGAAGTGATTTCATTGAAGGGTGCAGACCAAGCTGTTCATTGAGTTGAATGACTTTATCCCTGGAAATAGCCAGAGTCGGACGTTTCTGATAATAAACCGGATCAGAATAAGGTATAACAGTATTCAGTCCATCATTACCGCCATTTAATTCAATCAGGATAAGTGTTTTTTCCTGTACCGGTGTGTTAGCCATTGCAAGAGAACAGGGTGCAAGAGCCAATGAAAGAGAAGCCTGAAGAAAGTTTCGACGATTCATTTTACACCTATTTCAGCTGATAAACGGGATCATTCAACCAGTCAATAATAGCCAGTTCAAGATCAGCTTCCGTCATCAAATTATTACCGGGAATGACCAGAAAAAGAGACTCTATTGTCTTATTATTTTTTGAAAAATTACGGAGTTCTTTTACCACCTTTTCAATTCCTGAAACAGAAATATTGGCTTTTTTCATCCCTCTCCCGCGAGCAAAATGATTAACTAATTGCTGACGTTTAATTAAAGTAGCTGAAGTAATCCATGAGATTCCTCCCACCCATCCTTTAACATTTGGAGGATTAAAAAGAGTCTGTCCCAGGCT
>JALVDE010000234.1 GCA_027009375.1 Gammaproteobacteria bacterium | reverse complement strand
GCTTCCAGTGCCGCCAGGCACAGCATAATATTTTCGGCACGGCTGCTATGGCCCATCAGGCCGATACGCCAGACTTTGCCGGCCAGGGCGCCCAGACCGGCACCGATTTCCAGATTAAATTCATTCAGTAAACGGCCGCGTACTTCGGCATCATCTACGCCTTCAGGGATAGTTACCGAGTTTAACTGTGGCAGACGATGATCTTCGGCTACTACAAATTCCAGTCCCATGGCTTCCAGACCGGCACGCAGGGCCAGGTGGTTGTCCATATGGCGTTTCCAGGCATTTTCCAGACCTTCATCCTGCAGCATAACCAGTGCTTCGTGCAGGGAATACATGGCATTAACCGGAGCGGTATGGTGATAGGCACGTTTGGCATTCTTGCCCCAGTAACCCATGACCAGGTTCAGATCCAGGAACCAGCTCTGTACGGGTGTTTTACGTGCCTTAATGGCGGCAACGGCTTTGTCACTCATACTGACGGGTGAAATACCGGGGGTACAGGACAGGCACTTCTGGGTGCCGGAATAAATGGCATCAATTCCCCAGTCATCCACACGCAGTTCAGAGCCGCCCAGGGAAGTTACTGCATCGACTATAGTCAGGCAGTCGTATTTACGTGCCAGCTCACATAAGGCTCTGGCATCAGAAGAGGCACCGGTGGACGTTTCTGCATGGACAAAGGCCAGAACCTTGGCATCAGGATTGGCTTTAAGTGCTTCTTCTACTTTATTGAGATCAACCGTTTTGCCCCATTCATCTTCTACCATAACAGCGGTAGCACCCAGGCGCTCAACATTCTCTTTCATGCGGCCGCCAAAGACACCGTTCTGGCAGACAATGGCTTTGTCACCGGCTTCCAGCAAATTAACAAAGCAGGTTTCCATGCCGGCAGAACCGGGGGCAGAAACGGCAATGGTCAGTTCATTTTTGGTCTGAAAGGCATACTGCAGCATGCTTTTGACTTCTTCCATCATTTCCACAAATTTGGGATCCAGATGGCCGATAGTGGGACGGGACAGGGCTTCCAGAATACGCGGATGAACATCAGACGGGCCGGGGCCCATTAAGGTACGAACAGGGGGTAAAAAGGATGTAATACTCATAAATAATTCTCAGGGGTAATAAATAATGAGGCCATTTTGCCATAAACCTAGTGTTTTAGTAAAGTATTTGGTTTTCGGCTTTTTTTGACATATTGAGGGATAGTAACCACAATGGTTAAAAAAACCAGAATATTGCCGTGCTTTGAGTAACTTTTTTGAGTTAATCTCTGTAGCAGTTAATCCGATCCGGAGCCAGAAATGGATACTTTGAATCTTGTTGTTTTTGCCATTATAAGCCTGTTTGTACTCTTTCAACTGTCTTTTTATTATAAAGCCTGGCGTTTAAAAGGCTCAAAGGTCGGCACCATTCTTAAGGAAGAGGGCATCAGCGGTAATTATGATGAACTGCTGCTGTTTTTTCACAGCGACCACTGCCCGCCCTGTAAACAGATGATGCCGGATATTAAGGCATTAATGGAAAATAATCCCAATATTATCCCGATTGATATCGGTATTTTTATGAACCTGGCCAAACGCTTAAATGTCAGAGCTACGCCGACTACTTTGTTTATTAAAAATGGTGAAGTAAAAAAAGTATTATTGGGGCGTCAGTCAAGGCAGGTGATTGAAAAGTTGTTTGTCTCAAAATAAGCTACAAAAAACTCTAGCATTAGATTTAAATACCCAATTTCAGGTGTACTGTTCTTTGATATTGCTGTATATGTTAAGAAAGATTAAAAAAATATATGCAAATTATGAGGCACAATATGCAGTTTAGAAAAAACTGGACTCGCAAACAATTATTAGTTGCTTTCATGCTTTACTGCCAGCTTCCATTCGGGAAATTACATTCACGAAATCCAGAAATAGTTAAGTACGCTGAATTGATAGGGCGTACACCTTCTGCTTTAGCAATGAAATTAAGCAATATTGCCAGCCTTGATCCAGTCATTACTTCAACCGGTAGAAAGGGACTAAAAGGGGCATCTATATTGGATCAGGAAATATGGGATGAAATGCAAAATGACTGGGAAACGTTTGTAGAAGAAGCGGTACAGTCATTAAATGAATTTTCAGGTGAACAGATAGAAAAAATAACTGGAATAGAAAAAGAAAGCTATATTGGAAAGACAAGATTAGTTGAAACACAGGCAAGAGTTGGTCAGAATTTTTTTCGAGCTTCTGTAATGAGTGCTTACAATGAAAAATGTTGTATTTCCGGATTAGCTCATCCCAGCCTTTTAGTTGCGAGCCATATTATTCCTTGGAAAGACGATGAAACACAAAGGCTTAACCCAAGAAATGGTCTCGCATTATCAATGCTGCATGATAAGGCTTTTGATTTGGGTATGATTACTATTGATGAGAACATGAGGGTTGTAGTTTCGCATAAATATATTGATGAAGGAGATGCGTTTTATAACCAGTCAATAAAGTCATTTGAAGGTAAATTAATAACTTTACCAGAAAAATTCTTTCCAGAGCTGAGTTTTCTAGAGTTTCACAGGGAAAATATATTTGAGAAAAGGGAGTTTTCATTATGAATGTTTTATTTGATTATTTTCAGGAATGAAAAATCAGCTGATTTATATATATTAACTATTAAGCTGAAAATGTACTAATGGATGGTGGTTTTTTTGTGGTAGATAAATGTAAGGCGTAAATAAATAACAATACAATTTTTATTTACCTTTACAGGATAGCGTCTATACTTTTAGCGAACATAAAAATTTAAGAGATGTATGACTAATGGCTGTAAAAAAGACTAAAACCAAAACAACTGATGATGTATTGCTGATTTTGTGTAAATCGGTGCAGAAGGTGCTTTCTCAAACAACTAAAACGGATATTCAGTATTCGCCGACGGTGCAGAAAATAACCAAAACCTGTCTGAAGCCGGATATTGGCTGTTTTGTGCTGTTTGAAGGGGCTTTTTCCGGGCTGGTGATTATTAATATGTCGGCCGGTGCGGCGGTAGAGATTTACCGTAATTAT
>JALVDE010000233.1 GCA_027009375.1 Gammaproteobacteria bacterium | reverse complement strand
TGACGGCCCACTCAGTCCCATACACTGGCCTGCCGGTACCGTAAAATTGAATTTCTGGGTCAGCTTCGGGGTAATGGCTGCCAGGTTTAGATTTTTAACCGTTAGATCGGTCATAAATTCCCATTGAAAAAATCATTATAAAAACGTCTGATTTTAATGTATGTCTCACAGGGATGCTATAATTCTCTGTATGAATCAACAACCTGTCTGGCTGGATAATAATCCTGAAAATATTGACTTTCCCCACCCCGACCTCGCTTTAACAGAGCCTGACGGCCTGCTGGCGGTCGGAGGCGATCTGTCACCTCAGCGCATTATTAATGCCTATATGAACGGTATTTTTCCCTGGTATAGTGATGGCCAGCCTATCTTATGGTGGAGTCCCAATCCCAGGGCAGTATTGTTTCCTGACAAACTGCATGTGTCCAGAAGCCTGCAAAAAGTGATCCGCAAGGGTGTTTACCGCACAACACTGGATCAGGCTTTTGAGCAGGTTATTGAGCACTGCGCTCAAACTCCCAGGAAGGATCAGGACGGCACCTGGATCACGGATGACATGGCACAGGCCTACATCCGGTTACATCAACTGGGATTTGCGCACAGTGCTGAGTGCTGGCTGGAGGATAAACTGGTGGGCGGTTTATACGGAATTGCCCTGGGACGGGTATTTTTTGGAGAATCCATGTTTTCTCATCGTTCCAATGCCTCAAAAGTGGCCTTTGTACATTTACTGGACGAACTAAAAAAAGCCGACTATGCTTTAATTGACTGTCAGGTAACCACGGAACACCTGCTGTCTCTGGGTGCTGAGGAAATTCCCAGAAACCAGTTTCTCAACCTTGTAAAAGTACATACCCGTCCTTTTCTAAATAACAATAATAACAACTGGTTAGCTCAATATAATACTTAAACGAAATGGTCTCTACTCTGTCAGATAATACGCCACAAAATACGTCACAGGAGCCGTCACAAAAGCCTATCAACCTGTATCTGTCAGCAGAACATGAATGCAGTTACCTGCCGGATCGGATGGCCAATAGTCTGTTTGTGGATCCACAGGCAGAGATGGGTCCGGACACCTATTCTGCGCTTATCCAGCAGGGTTTTCGTCGCAGCGGCAATTATGTTTATACCCCTTACTGTAAGAAATGTCATGATTGTGTGCCCGTTCGTCTGGATCTCAGGCAATTCAGTCTCAGCCGTTCCCAGAAACGCTGCCGGAAAAAAAATCAGGATGTTTATGTTATAGAAAAAAAACCCGCTTATCATGAAGAACAGTTTCAGCTTTATACCCGCTATGTTAAATCCCGCCACCCCGGCGGCGGTATGGACGAACCTGAGGGTGACAAGTACCTGGAATTTCTGACTTCCGACTGGAGCGATACGGTTTTTTTTGAGTTTTATACTGCAGAGCGGTTAATCGGCATTGCCGTAACCGATCTGGTTGAAAATGGTTTTTCCGCTGTGTACACATTTTTTGAACCCTCTGAACACTATCAGAAACGCAGTCTGGGGGTTTATGCCGTTTTATGGCAAATTGAAGAAGCTCAACGCAGAGGTCTTGACTGGTTATACCTGGGCTACTGGATCAAGGACTGCAATAAAATGAATTACAAGAACCGCTATCAGCCGCTGGAATATTACTACAATCATCAATGGCAACGGACGCCTCCACCGAGCCTGTCTGATGTTTCCGCTTTACCTGAATAAACTTCTGCAAGTTATTGTCTGACCAGATACTTTTTTATCACACGCATCTAAGTTATTGATTTTTTATAAAAACATCTGATTTGTGATGCTGTTCACTAAAGCCTTTCATCAGAATGACGCTAATAGTATCAACAGACATGATATTTTCAGGCAACTTTTTCAGGCAGATTTATGCTCAGTAAAATTAACCAGCTGATTGATGGTTTTGAACAAAAAAACGGTTTTCGCCCTAACCTCTTATACCTCAATACCTCCCAATTAGAATTATTGCAGGAGCAATTATCCGAACACGATATTGCCATTCTGAGCCAGTTAATCGGCATGGATGTGGTTATTGTTGAAGGTAACCTTAAACCCCATGTATCCTGGGCTCAAATCCACTGGAAACATTCAAAAACCGCCTGAAAAGTATTATTTTGCCGATTTTATCTCATTTCCCCCTTGCTAAAATATTCAAATTGGTGCAATATGCTCCGCTTATAGAATTACAGCTAAAGTAATTCAGATATAATAGTTCAGATTAAGTGACACAGGTTAAGTGATAAGAGTTTATGGCTAAAGAAGAAGGTATTGAAATGGAAGGCACAGTGGTTGACACGCTGCCTAACACCATGTTCCGTGTAGAACTTGAAAACGGGCATATTGTAACCGCCCACATTTCAGGAAAAATGAGAAAAAACTATATCCGTATTTTAACGGGTGATAAGGTCACAGTACAGTTAACACCTTATGATTTAAGTAAGGGACGTATTACCTACCGGGCGAAATAAAAAAATTTTTTAATCGGATCAACCCAATGCCACGCCAGGCATTGCCAATGCTTTATCACGGATAAAATACACCTCGGGGTCAACCCAAATCCAGTCCTCTCGACTTTAAAACTTTATAAAATAAACTGTGGCCGTGCAAATTAAGACAGGGCCGTTTAATTTATACCCTCTGGTTAAATTTTTCACACAAAAGTTCAACAGCCCCTAATCAATAGCTTCCATTGCATTTCTAATTGACTTTTCAAGAGCGGGTAAATCTCGTTCTATTGTTTTCCAGACTATTTCATAATCAATTTTAAAATAACCATGACTAAGAACATTTCTCATTTCATATGCAAAACTAAATGGTATTTCCTGATGTTTTTCTGCAAACTCAGGGTGATCTCGTTCAATATTCCGGCTGGCTTCACCAACAACTTCCAGATTTCTAACTACCGCATCTTGAATTAATTCATTTTCGATAAAGCCAACTTCATCAATATTTTCGACATAGCGTTCAATTCTGTCAATAGCATCCAATATATGATTAAGATAATCTATAATCCGTTTGTTTTCCCTGCTCACACTGACTTTGCCTTT
>JALVDE010000232.1 GCA_027009375.1 Gammaproteobacteria bacterium | reverse complement strand
GTCACGGTATGGGCAACCGCACGGCTGATATAAGCATTGAAGACCCCGGCGAGTATTGAACCTATCAGCGGAGCCAGTACAATGGCCAGATAAACTTGTGAGTCGCTATAATTTTCAAACACTGGATTAACCCTTCAATGAATCAAGTTCTTCAACATTAATGGTGCGTTTGTTTCTAAACAGAACCACTAATATTGCCAGACCAATGGCCGCTTCCGCTGCCGCAACGGTAAGAATAAAGAACACAAACACCTGCCCTGCACTGTCGCCCAGATAATGAGAGAAAGCAATAAAATTGGTATTAACCGCCAGCAGCATCAGTTCGACACACATCAGCAGGATCAGGACATTTTTACGGTTGATAAAAATCCCGGCCATGGCAATGGAAAACATAATGGCACCAAGAACCAGAAAGTGCGTCAGTGATAACATTATTTTTGCTCCTCTTTTGCAGGCTCGTATTTTCTGGGCTGAGCATCCACTTTAACGACCTGCAGACGGTCCTTACTCTTAACTGCAACCTGTTCTTCAATTTTCTGATGACGGGTATTAGGCCGTCTTCTCAATGTCAGACTGATAGCGGCAATAATACCCACCAGCAGGATCACAGCAGCAATTTCAAAGGAATATACATAGTCGGTATATAACACCTTACCCAGTTCAGCGACATTGCTGTAATCAGCACCATGACGATCAGGAATGGTAAAGACCGATTCGCTAAAGGATTCGCCGCCTACTACAAAGAAAATGGTCACAAACATGGCAATGGCTACCGCCACTGCCAGTGGTAAATTATTCACAAACCCTTTTTTAATCTGAGCCATATTGATGTCCAGCATCATCACCACGAACAGGAACAGCACCATAACGGCGCCGACATAGACAATAACCAGAATAATGGCCAGGAATTCGGCTTCCAGTAATAACCAGATGGCGGCTGAGGCAAAGAAACTCAGTACCAGAAAAAAGGCGGCTTTAACCGGGTTATTAACGGTGATCACCATTAATGCCGAAAGCACCATAAAGGCCGAAAAAATGTAAAAAACAAAGGTTTCCATAAATTATTCCACATTTGGCAGACATTGGGTCTGACCAGTTTTGTTAATCTTGACTCTTGTATTAACTAAATTAGTACTTTAAGACTAATCCATTTTTGGATTAAGTCGTATCTGGTTCCTTCTCCCTTTGGGAGAAGGTTCTCTCACCCTGAGGGAGAGAGAATAAATAATTATTAACGATACGGCGCATCCTGAGCGCGGTCAGCGGCGATCTGGGCTTCGTATTTATCGCCCACGGCCAGCAGTTTTTCCTTGGTCATTAATAAATCACCACGTTCTTCTCCGTGGTATTCAAAAATCCGGGTTTCCACAATGGAATCTACCGGACAGGATTCTTCACAAAAACCACAGAAAATGCACTTGGTTAAATCAATATCATAGCTTTTGGTTCTGCGTGTACCGTCTTCCCGCTGTTCTGATTCAATGGAAATAGCCAGTGCCGGACAGATGGCCTCGCAAAGTTTACAGGCAATACAACGTTCTTCACCATTAGCATAACGGCGCTGTGCATGCAGACCCCGAAAGCGAAAAGACTGAGGCGTTTTTTCTTCCGGGTACTGTACCGTGATCTTTTTCTTAAAAAGATATTTGCCCGTCACACTCAGCCCCTTAAAGAGTTCTGCTAAAAACAGGCTGTTAAAAAATTGGGTCAATTGATGCACAAATTATCTCCAGAAACCTTTACTAACTACTTTGGTAACGACGTTACTATTTACCATTTTGCTCTTTATATATGAATACTTACTTTGATCAATCCGCTCTTAGCCCTTAATAAACCAGGGGGCTAATTCCAGGTAATACATTAAACCTACCACATAAATCCAGACAATGGTGATGGGTATAAATACTTTCCAGCCCAGACGCATGATCTGATCATAACGATAGCGTGGAAAGGTGGCCCTGAACCACAGGAACAGGAACATAAATATTGCGGTTTTGGCCAATAGCCAGATAATACTGGAACCGGCCAGGAAACTGTCTCCCAGGCCAAGGGCACTGACACCTTCAAAAGGTGATAACCAGCCGCCCATAAACATCAGGGCAGCCATAATAGAAATCAGGATCATATTGGCGTATTCCGCCAGGAAGAAAATGGCAAACAGAATACCGGAATATTCCACATGGAAACCGGCCACAATTTCAGATTCACCTTCGGCCACATCAAAGGGTGCCCGGTTGGTTTCTGCCACGCCGGAAATAAAATAAATCACAAACAGAGGCAGTAAAGGCCACATATACCAGCCCCAGATGCTGCCGCTCTGCCCTTCTACAATATCACCGATATTCAGGCTGCGGGCCGCCATGACCACACCCACCAGGGCAAAGCCCATGGCAATTTCATAGGATACCACCTGCGCCGCTGTTCTTAAGGTACTCATAATGGCGTACTTGGAGTTTGAAGACCAGCCCGCCAGAATAATACCGTACACCCCGATAGAGGTCATGGCCAGGATATAGAGCAGGGCTACATTAATGTCCGCCAGTACCAATTCTGAACCGAAAGGTACTACGGCCCAGGCCGCCAGTGCCGTGGCAATCGCCAGGGTCGGCGCGATGGTAAACAGCACCTTATTGGCATCAGAAGGAAAAATAATTTCCTTGAACATCAGCTTCATGGCATCGGCAATGGGCTGCAGCCAGCCGCGCGGTCCGACACGGTTAGGCCCGATACGCACCTGCATATAGCCGATGACTTTTCGTTCTGCATAGGTGAAATAGGCAACAGTCAATAATAACGGCACCAGGATCACAATGATCTTGACCAGTATATTGATTACCGGTATTTCATAAATGGATAAAATCAGGTCTAACAAAATCGGCTCCGTTTATCTAAGCTGTTTATTTTGCAATTTTTTAAAACTTTTTATAAATAAATGTAAATCTTTATAAAGCTGTTTGCTATTTTGCCTTAAGTTCAATGGCATTATAACCGCCGCCTAAAGCCGCTGCGGACTCAATACCCGCCGGAATATAGACGCAATTATCGGCAATTCGATCATCAATA
>JALVDE010000231.1 GCA_027009375.1 Gammaproteobacteria bacterium | reverse complement strand
AATGCCATGAAGTATTTGATGACTACCACCGCCAGATTGGCCAACTGGACGATGCCTCTGTTGAACCGGAAACGAAAGACAGAACCTTTAAACCCGGCCAGTGGGGTGAACTGAACTTCAGTCTGCATTTTGCCGAAAACCAGTCTGATATAGCGCCCGAACAGGCCCTACTCAGCCGCCGGCAGAGTGAAGCCCCGGCAGCAAAGGAGAATTTGGACACGAAGCCGGAGGAGAGCACACCGCCGCTGCGGCACAGCGCTGAACAACTGACCGGCACCGATGCCCTAAATGAACTGCTGCAGTTTTTACAGCAGCACCCGGAAGTGAATATCCTGATAAAGGGCTTTGCCGACCCCGTCGGCCGGACAGAGGACAATATGCGCCTGTCGCTGTCCCGGGCCGACAGCCTGTGCCGCTACCTGCAGGCACAGGGTATTGAAGCGGGACGGTTAAAGATACTGGGTATGGGGGAAAACACACTGGTGTTAAATGCTCAGGGTGAGCCGGACTACCCGGCTTCCCGGCGTGTTGAAATTACCATATCCTTTCTGGGGCGGCTCAACTACACCCCCAGCCGTGAAGGTATAAGCGCACTGGAAAAAGCCCGCCATGCCACCGTACAGGCTCATCAGAAACATGCCCAGCAATTTGCCGACCTGTCTGAAAAAGCCTGGGACTTTATGCTGGCGGCCGGGGCGGTGGTTCCTCATGTTCGACTGCTCTCTGCGGTGCTGGTGGGCTATGATATGGTTAAAAACGCCCTGGCACTGGCCGATGATGTGCTGTTTGACCATTTCTTTCAGCAGGAAATTGCCCAGTATCAGCAGCTGAAATCCTACCACAGCAGTGCCAATGCCAACCAGATTTTACTGCGTGATGTGTTTGAACATGAAAAACAGCAGGCGCATTTGCTGTATCTGCAGACCCAGTTTCGTATCCGCGCCGAAGCGGTTAACGGCCTGATGGGACTGCTGACCCGGGCGGCTATTGGTGCTGATGATGAGGCGCATTATTTACAGCGCATTGAAAAGTACAAAGTAAAACAGTATGTCGCCAACTTTATTTTAAATGACCGCTGGCGCATTCCCTTAAAAAAATGTCTGCCCCTGACTATGGATGAATACTGGACCTATGCCGTAAACAGCCATGGACTGGTCAGTGAGGACCATTACAGCTGGTTTGGCCTGGACCGGGATTTTTACCTGAGCAATACCCTGCCGAAACAATCACTTGGGGTGCTGGAAAATCTGCACTTGCTGGACTATCAAAATCAGCAGCTTAAACTGGATATATTAGATGCCATGGTTAATGCTTCTGATACGGCTGCGCATATTTACTCTCTGTCCACGGATAATGTGCCCTCTCATCAGCGGGCTGATTTTCAGAGCTGCTTCCCCGTACACCATATTGGCAGTGCGGATTTTAAATCACTGGCCCGTCAGTTTATTACCAATACCGATTTTCTGGATAAAAATGCTTATGCCTATACCGCCATTTATACCCGTGAACCCGGTTCGGATAAAGAACAGGACTGGCAGAGTATCCGGGACTGGTGTATTCAGGACGGCTCACAAGTCCCGTTGTCGCCCTTAAACCCCATTCGTATTCTGGTGGTTTTAAAAGATGAGTATGTGACCAGTCAGAGCACTTATCCGGCCAGTATCCAGTTATTCAGAAAAGACTGGGAGAATATCTCCGGTCCGGTATATAAAACTCTGCTCAGACCGCTGGTTAAAAGTGAGCTGTTAAAAAGTGAACAGCACTTTGCCGGTAAAACCGGCTGTGTATTTTACCCTTTTTATCAGTTTAACCGGCTGACTTTTTACGGCACCAAACCTCTGACCACGGATGACCGTCTGTCTCTTAAAAACTTTAACCTCACTGCCGAGGGCATACCGGATGCTTTTAATTCCTCTGAAAACAGCCGTATCGCCTGGAACTACTGGCATAACGGTGGTTTAAGCGCCATGCTGTATGAGTTTACCGTTCAGATTGCTAATAATCCGGACTCAAAACGCTGCATTCGGGTAGAAGGTACAGAAGAAGACCCCGAAGGTGAATTTGAAGTCACTATGGCGGTGCGTGATACGGTGTATGAAGCCGACTCGCACAGACGAGGCCGTCATCGTTATAAACGACACTATTACTGGCAGGAAGATGCCCTGTTTTTATATGCCCCGTTTTTAACCAGCCGTGCTCAGGAAAGCACGCTGCCGCAGTTATTTGATGCAGACAGCCGTCATATTACTGTACTGGTGCGCATTGGCGGGGAAGGCTCACCTTATTTATACCCCCATGAAGTGTTCCGAGATGACATACAGCGTTCAGGCAGCCGGGCATCAGGTATAACGTTCACTGACATGCATGATTTATATATTCGCAAGTTTGACTGGAAGACCCCGGTGGAGTTTATGTTTATTGCCAGTACGGCGGCTATTGATATTGCGGCGTATAATAAAGCCGGTCAGGACTGGAAGCATCTGCCGTTTTCAACCTGCCTGACGGAGACCAGCGGCTTTAATACGGACGGGCCGGCCATATCCACAACCATGAGTTATATTGGACAGTTAGACAGACAGGGAGGAACATTTTCAGAGCAGTATCAGTTTAAAGTCCACCCAAATGCGCAGCAGAGAGCTAAATTTAAGCCCCTCATTAAGCTGTTACAGCAGGGCGGCGATAAAGCACGGTTGGCAGCCGGGGTTTATGGGGATATTTTAAGTGATAAGCGACGTTATGTTTTTGCCGCTCACTACCGCTGTTCCTATGAAAGTTTAACCGGCGTTATGGTGGATTCGCTGCGTCCTTTTGGACGTGATATTAGTTTTAATCCACGCAGAAGCGCTGGCAACAGAAAACCACCTAAAGCGTTATTTAAACTGGCCTTTGGCAAAGTCAAAACGGCTGACAATTCCATTGCTCAGGACTGGATTGGTAATACCGAGTTTTGTTTTACCGCTCCGGATTCCTGGTTAGACAATGTCCCATGGACAGCTCTGCCCTCTGATAGTGAGGCACGCCTGCACAAAGCCCGGGAGCTGCAGAAAGAAACCCTGCTGACCCG
>JALVDE010000230.1 GCA_027009375.1 Gammaproteobacteria bacterium | reverse complement strand
ATTCAAATCTTGAAATTGATCCCGTGGATTATCTGGAACTGGGCAAACTGCATCTGGCGGCCCGTATTGATTTAACCGACTGGCAGGACAGTGAACAGTCGGATCGATATATTTCTATGATCCGCGGTAAGGAAAGCCATAAACTCTCAGAATATTTCAGAAAATTTATCGGCAGTGACGAAGCCATCAGTTCAAAACAGGAAACCAGCGAATTATTTAATGCGGTTAGTCAGTTCTGTGAAGAAAAAATTACTGATGAAGAACAAAAATCTCAGATTAAGCATAAGGCATCAGAATATTGTCTGGAACAGGCTGATAAAGGTCAGAATGTGGATATTAAAGACTTTTCCAATTATGCTGCTGAAGGGGTGGTGGATGATTTTTTAAATTATGTTAACAGCGAACAGTTTAAACTGAGCCAGGAAATTGCCCCCAATAAAACGGTAATCCGCCGCTTTAACAAACTCAGCGGGCGAAATGACCGGATCAGTATTACCATTAATGAGGAAGCCATTGGAGATTCAGTCATATTTGATCCGGATAAAGAAACCTTAACCATTACTGATTTACCCGCCAGTTTAAAAGCTCAGTTACTGAATCGTTAGAGCATTAACCTTTGATTATAAGCTGAGCACAGGAAGCAGGAACAAACAATGAAAAAATTGTCACTTGAAGATATTTCACGATTAAACCAGTTACTGGATGAATCTCTACAGCAGGCCAGTAAGGAGCAACTGGCTACCTGTATACGTCTGCTGGGTACTTCTCTGGCTCAGTTAAAATTAAAACATAAGGTTGATGATGATCAGAATGCCAGGGATTTCAGTAGTTTTGTAGAGGAACTGGAAAACGATGCGCTGAGTGATGACTTTAATGAACTGGCTGCAAAAACTATTGTAGAGTGTGCCACAGCCATGGCTGTGGCAAAAGAAGGAATACAGGCTAAAGAGAATACCAGTGAGCAGGTAAAGAATAGCAATGAATAATTTTGACTTTCTGCTGGATCTATATTACCTTCTTGGTAAGGTCTTTGTTACAAATTTATGACATGGCATTTGTGTAATAGCTTTTATGTTATAGCATTTATAACCTGGCAGACTGTCTATTTTATATTTAGCATATAAACAACATAACTTATAAGGAGTTTAACCATGGCTAAAAAAGACAAGAAGAAAAAAGACGACAAGAAAAAGTCCAAAAAAGCATTATTAAAACTGGCTAAGAAAAAAGCAGATAAGAAAAAAACCAAGGCGAAAGCAAAAAAAGCCAAAATAAAGAAAGACAAGGCAAAAAAAGCAAAAGCTAAAAAAAATAAGAAGTCAGGTAAGAAAAACAAGAAAAAAAATAACAAAAAGAAGTCTAAAAAGTAAACAGCAATAATATAATTATGCCTCCTTAATGGAGGCATAACTTATGCCCCACCTAAAAATTTTAAAATAATTTCCCGAACCCTGTTCAATGGCTGTAGTCAAATATTGCTCTTAGAATAATACTCATAATTTTACCTGTATAAAGGACTGTCTGTGGCTCATAGTAACGATGACTCAAAAAACTATAAAAAAACTTCCCTGGAAAAAGCCTGGCATGATGCCCTGACACCATTTGAAGAGTTTGTCCATGATGAAGCTTCATCAGGACTGCTATTGATGGCCTGTGCCATTCTGGCCATGGTGGCGGCTAATACTGGTCTGGTACATTTTTATGAAGCGGCTTTACATACCGAACTGAGCATTAATATTGGTCCCTATAGTATGAGCCGGACAATCCACCACTGGATTAATGACGGCCTGATGGCCCTGTTTTTTTTAATGGTGGGTCTGGAAATAAAGCGGGAAGTGCTGATTGGGGAACTGGCCGAAATTCGTAAGGCTGTGTTACCCATTGGCGCCGCTATCGGTGGTATGGTTATTCCCGCACTGATTTATACTTCTATTAATAGCGGCACCGATGCCAGCGGTGGTTGGGGTATCCCAATGGCAACCGATATTGCTTTTGCTGTGGGTGTACTGGCGCTGCTGGGTAACCGGATCCCTAAACCGCTGATTGCTTTTCTGCTGGCCCTGGCGATTGTTGATGATCTGGGTGCGGTCATTGTTATTGCCCTGTTTTATACCGCAGATATTAACTTACTGGCTCTGGGTTTTGCCGGCATTGCCCTGGTGATGCTGATAGGGATCAACAGGCTGGGCGTCAGAAATCCACTGCCTTATATGCTGATTGGTTTTTTTATGTGGCTGGGTATGATGGAGTCGGGTATCCATGCAACCCTTGCTGGTGTTCTGACGGCTCTGACTATACCGGCGGATTCACGCTTTAAAGGAGCCGATTTCAGTGAAAAAATTACCGCCTTAATGGCTCGTTTTAAAAAAGCCGATAATCCCCAACGCAGCATTCTGGAAAATTCTGAACAGCAGGCGATTATGCAAACCATGGAAAATTATGTACATAATATGGAAAGCCCCCTGCAAAGGGTGGAGCACGGTATGCATCTGTGGGTATCCTTTCTTATTGTACCTTTATTTGCCCTGGCCAATGCCGGCATTACCATTAATTTCAGTGAGCTGGGTAATATGATAGCGCATCCGGTCACCATGGGGATTTCTATTGGCCTGGTGGCAGGTAAGGTACTGGGTGTATTTGGTTTTTCCTGGATTATAGTAAAAATGGGCTGGAGCAGTTTACCGGACAGGGTGACAATGCCCATGATCGGCGGGGTTTCTCTGCTGGCAGGTATTGGTTTTACCATGTCTATATTTATTGCCGGCCTGGCGTTTTCTGAACAGATGAATTACTTGCTAAATGCTAAGGTAGGCATTATCCTTGCCTCTCTAATCTCGGGCGTTGCAGGTTATCTGGTTTTACGCAAAGTAATCAGCTCACCAGCTCAAAAATAAGCGGGTATTCTCAAAGGATATTTTATGGATCTGACGGACGGCATTCTCAATTTTACTTCCTTTTATTCGGTAACCATTGCCATAATTGTATTGTTTATTGGTAAGGCATTAAATTTTAAATTCACCGTTTTGCGTGATTTTAATATACCGGAACCCGTGGTCGGAGGCCTGCTGTTTTCCATAATT
>JALVDE010000229.1 GCA_027009375.1 Gammaproteobacteria bacterium | reverse complement strand
GTAACCAATGAAAAAATTAAATTAAATGGTTATGCTTGCCGATTTGCAGGTGCTTACAAACATAAGTCAGCCATCTTAATGACAATTGAATACGGCCTTTAAGGCTATCCAGCTTTTTACTGAGATGTAAAATACCATTATTCAATTGCCTGTAACTTCAGAGTCCACTCGGTTTCTCCCGGTAAAAAGGGTGTTGGACGGCCTTTGACCCAGTCTTCATGGCCTCTGGAGTGATAGGACGATAAAGGGTGGCTACTCTGGCCTGTGGGCATATGGAATATCCCCTGCTTTTCATGGCCGGGGGAGACCACCATACGCATGGAAGCACCGAAATGACTTTTTAATACCTTGGGCATATCATCATCACCGCTTAAAGGATCTTCAGGCATATCCAGTAACAGCCCCAGTCCGGGCAGGGCACTGCTCAGAGGATGTCGAATATCAATTTTGTAACGCTTGCCCCAGCTCTGCTGCTGGATAAAGTGCTTGCCGTTATCGGTAGTCTTCTGGTAGGCCTGGTGGGCCATGGCCAGCAAAAACTCTTCCCAGGAAGGATAACCGGGGGGTATTAAGGCCTCCGGTTTCTGACTGATTAATGCCCACACCGGATACTCAATTTTACCGTCAATTTTAGAGCGCAGAAACCACTGCGGATACTGTTTTTCCAGGGCATCAAACAGCCAGCCAACGGTGCCGTCCACGACCGAGTTTCGAAAATCTCTTACCAGTCCATAGGCCACTGAGTCTGAACTGGCCTCCATATTCTGTTCGGCATCGAGTATTTCAGCCATGCGGATAAAAGCGGTAATTTCAGAATCCCTGATGGTTTCTCTTAACAGAGTTTTCCAGCGCTGTAAAAACAGCGCCCTGGAATCCAGCTGAATAGCCAGAAAATCCGTTTCCTTAAACTGTTCTGCGGATTTTAAATCATCACGTACCTGTTGGGCTCTGGCACCCAGATCACCACCCTTATCACCGATGATCTGTTCAGTTTTACCACCAAACAGGCGATTATTGGCTGTCCAGAGTCGGTGGCTGTCCGGTTGAACCACACGGGGATAATCTTTGGCCGGTAAATAACCGCTCCAGTCAGACTGATGTAAAGGTCGCGGCAATAATTTTCGCTGCGGTATCATACCGGCAATGGTCCAGCCAATGGTGCCCTGTTTGTCCGCCACCAGCAGGTTTTGTGACGGCATACCCAGATAAGGGGCAATATCCAGGGCATCCATAACGGATTCTGCCTGTTCCAGGTTAACAAAATTCAGGTTGGCCGCCTGCGGTGCATAGGCCAGCCATTGATGCACCAGCATTTCACCTTTATGATTTTTACCAATAACCGGTCCCCAGATAGTTTCAATAGACAGGAAGTTTTCCTCACTGTCTGTCCCAATGGCAATTGCCTGATTATGGATGCTGAAATCATGCCAGCCGTCCGGGGTTTTATAACGGGTCTGTTCAGGATTAGTCTGCAGGGTAATAATATCACCCCAGTCACCATAGCTGTTGGTAAAGCCCCAGGCAATACTTTCATTACTGCCGGCAATCATAACCGGGGTTCCCGGCAGGGTAATACCGGTGATGCGACGCCCATCCTGCAGATACCAGCTGGCACGGAACCAGATATTAGGCACCCGCAGATTAAGATGCATATCATTGGCCAGCAGGGCTGAATCATGGGTGCTTAATGAACTGTCCACGGCAAAACTATTGGATCCGGGCAGAGCCTGTTTCTGGTAGAAAGGTGGATTTTGTGAATAATCCTGATATTGCTCCAGCCATGATTCCGGCAAGGGTGCATCCGGAATGTTCAGCGCCGTGGTAATAACAGAATCATCCATGGGGGCATCCCATTGCCCGCCTTTGGGTGTTAAAAAATCATACCAGTCTGCCGGCAACTGCTCCTGCATAATCATCAGCGAGGTTTCCCGAAGACCGGTTTCATCATTTAAATCCAGGAACATGGCGTAAATACACAGCAGACTGTCCTCCGGTTCCCAGCCTCGGGGATCATGGCCTAATAAAATATAGGGAAAGGGTTTACCCGTCAGATTATCCAGACCACTGTTCACACCATTGGCATAGGCCTGCAATACCCTGGTCTGAAATGCCGGTAAATGACGAAACTGTTTCTGTACCCGCTCTCTGAAACGGTGAATTCGAACCTGTTTATCCTTTTCCAGCGCCCGGCGGCCAAACAGTTCCGCCAGTTCACCAGCAGCACTGCGGCGCAGTAAATCCATTTGAAAATAACGCTCCTGAGCATGCACATAACCCAGGGCAAAAGCGGTATCAACACGGTTTTGGGCCGTAATGGTAGGCACCCCCTGGCGATCCCGCTCCACTACAGCCGGCTTGTCCAGCAGTGACATGGTAAACTGCCCGCTTAGATCAGGCAGACTGCCACGCAATATAAAATAAAATGACAGGAAAACCAGTAATAAGACAAAAAACAGCCATTTAAAAATGGCAAACATTTTCAGAAAAAATTTAGACATTTAACTTTTTACCACCTTACCACCGCACTCAGGGCTATTAACTATTTTCAAAAAGCTATTTTTATTATTCAATAAACAATAGCACATAATCTCCCCAAAATATTGCATAAGTTAAATCTATTTCCTATGCTTTACAGGTGCTTATCATATTTAATATGTACAAAACATTTTAACCAACTTTATATTCCTGACCGTGCAGAATTAATGAATAAAACCGCTGCTTTTATACGCCGTTATCGTGTGACCTCCGGGGTACTGCTGTATTTATTCATCAGTATTGTTATTGACCAGAATTATCATGCACAGGACAGCCACCTGCAACTCGCTCTGTTGCTCTCTCCCTTAATTATTTTATTAACCATCCTCCAGCATATTTATTCCGTAAAAATTAATCTTCTGGAACACGAAGTTAAAAAAAACCTGCTGGATCTTAAAGAAGCCTATATTCTCGACAAGCTGACGGGTTTGCCTAACCGCCTGCAGCTGCTGGAAGACCAGAAACATTATCCCCGCACCAGCCTGATCCTGGTGAATATTGACCGCTTTAAGGAAGTTAATGAAATTTACGGCACCAGCGCCGGTGACCAGATACTGGCAGCCATAGCCCAGGAAATAAAGGACTGGGCTGCAGACAAACCACTGCAGGTCTATAAAAGCCATTCCGATGAATTTGCCTTATTGCTGAACCAGGACAGTCATGACAAAAATGCGGCGGATAAGGCCCTGACTGAAAATATTATTACCCACTGGATCACCGATCTGCTGGCCCGGCTGCGTAATAAAAAAATCACGGTGGATGGCCAGGAAATCCGTATTACCGCATCTGCCGGGATAGTTGTTGACTCCGAGCATCCTAATACAGAAGCGGATCGGGCTCTGCGTAAGGCCAAATCAGAGCTGAAAGAATGGTACATCTATAATGAAACCCTGTCCACGGAGGACAATTATCTGAACAACCAGAAAATGCTGGCCAAAATTAAAACCGCCCTGGAAACAGATAATATCAAAACTTATTTTCAACCCATTGCTGAGCCCGGAAATCCAGATATCAACAAGTACGAATCTCTGGTTCGGCTGCATACAGAAGATGGCCAGGTCATTACTCCCTTCTTTTTTATCGGCATTGCCAGAAAAGCCAAGCTTTATCCTGAACTGACCCGGATCATGTTTGACCATGTCATCGATATTTTGCTAGAACGTGCCGATCTGACCATCAGCATTAATATATCTTTTGATGATATTGCCAATAAAAACACCCGTGATTATATTCATATGAAAGTGGCCGGCTTAAAACCCAAAGGCAAATTAATTCTGGAAATACTGGAAAGTGACGAGATCGATAATTTTAAAACCATCAAAACATTTATGGAAAAACTCAGACGTTATGACGTAGAATTTGCCATTGATGATTTCGGCAGCGGCTTTTCAAATTATTCCCGTTTATCCGGACTGCCCATTAGTTATCTTAAAATTGACGGTTCGCTGATTAAAAATATGCTCCATAATGACAATGATCGTAAAATTGTCCGCTCTATTATCGATTGTGCACACGACCTTGGCTATCTGACCATTGCCGAATTTGTGGAAAACGAAGCACTGGCCAAAGCACTGACGGATATGAAGGTCGATTACTTACAGGGATATTACTTAGGAAAACCAGAAAGATATGACTTCAGCAAGGATGCACACCCCAAACAGCTCCAGGTTCAGCCTTAGACATTATATTGACAAAAGCATGACCAGACTGCTTCCCCGTCACTGTCTGTTCTGCCTGGAAAAAATTCACAAATCCCATGAACAGAACGAAAAGAGCGAAGTGTGTCACTACTGCTCTGAACAATTAATACACAATAGCCGGGCCTGTCAGCGCTGCGCTCTGCCCTTAAAGGGTTCTGAAAGCCATATCTGCGGCAATTGCCTTAGCCATAAATACTATTTTGAACAGGTGTACAGTCCCTTTATCTACACCAATGAAATTCGTTATCTTATCCGTCAGCTTAAATACCACAATAAAATACACTATGCCCAAACTCTGGCTGGGTTATTTATCCAGCAAAGCAAAAACCTTGAGGATTTCAGACTTCCTCAACAGCTTATTCCCATGCCCATGCATACACACCGGCTCAGACAGAGAGGCTATAATCAGGCTCTGGAACTGACCCGAAGCTTATCCAGACATTTTCAGATTCCTATGGATTATCAGAGTCTGATCCGTTATCGTTCAACCGGACTTCAGGCTGGGCTCAATGCCCGGGAAAGACAGAAAAATGTTCGCAATGCCTTTAAAATAACCACAACAGGCCGCAACTCCAGTTTATCAAAGGTACAACATATTGCCCTGGTTGATGATGTTATGACCACCGGCAGCACCCTTAATGAAGCGGCCAGAATACTTAAACAGGCCGGTATTCAACGGGTGGATGGCTGGATAATGGCGCGAGCCTGAAAACAGTTACATTTACATATACTGATTTATTTAGAACAATACAGAGGTAAACACTGTGCTGACAGCAACCAGCCAGCCCATCCATATAATCGGCCACGGCTATATGGGGCATAAGCTACTGCAGGCTCTACTGGAACAGTCTCTGGCCTCTGCTGAGCAGATCACCACGGTCGCCAGAAGCCAGCCAGAGTCTCACTCCCAAAATCCACACCTGGCCTGGGATCTGGACAGCACAGAAACCGATAGCCATTCCATCCCAAAGCCGAATGCCATTATCTATTATTTTGTCCCACCGCCTCCCAGAGGCCGGCTTGATAGCAGAGCTCAGGCTTTTATTACACAGCTGGAACAAAATACCCAAGCGCAAACCAGACCCGCAAAAATTGTACTGATCAGCACGACCGGCGTTTATGGTAATTGTCATGGTCAGTGGGTGGATGAAAACACGCCCCTGAATCCATCAGTGGATCGTGCCCGGCGTCGGGCCGATGCTGAACAGCAGTTTCAGCATTATGCGCAACAGCATAATATCCCCCTGGTGATCCTCAGAGTATCCGGAATTTATGCCGCTGATAAACTGCCCCTGAAGCGCATACAGGCACAAACACCCGTGGTTCGGGAAGAAGATTCCCCCTATAGCAACCGTATTCATGCCGATGACTTACTGAACATCTGTCTTATTGCCGGACTTAATCCTGATATTGAGGGTGTTTATAACTGTTCCGACGGTCACCCCACCACTATGTATGACTACTTTATGCGCGTAGCCCGTGCCAGCCATTTACCGGAACCGCCGGCCATCAGTCTGGAGCAGGCCCGTTCCGAACTATCCAGCGGCATGTTGTCCTATATGGATGAGTCACGCCGTATTGATAACCACAAGCTGCTGAAAGACTTTAAATTATCTTTAAAATACCCTGATCTGGAGCAGGGGCTAAAAGACCTGACTTGATATAGATCGTCCTTTTCTGCAGCCTGGAAGATAAACCTAAATAAATCAGTTGAGCCTACTGCGTATGTCCATAGCACTGAATCTACAAGGCTTTCCAGAACATTTTGACTTCACCCGTAGTGTGACTACGAATAAAGCCAAAATAACCTGTAAATCCTTGCATCTTCAGCACTCTGATCATTCTCGCTACGATTCAACTGATTTATTTAGGTTAAAAATTTTCTAAAATACTGGCAGTTCAGACAATATCGGATTAATATCCACTGTATACATTTAATATGCACAGAACAGACATATCATCCTTTTCAGACAAAGAGTCCGGGCAATGAGTTTAATTGACCAGTACAATCGGGAAATCAAATACCTGCGATTATCAGTAACGGATCGTTGTGATCTGCGCTGTTTCTATTGCATGCCTAAAGGCTTTGACGGTTATGAAGAACCGGAAGACTGGCTCAGCTTTGATGAAATTGAACGGGTTATCGCTTCCTTTACCCGTCTGGGCGTTAATGCCGTCCGTCTGACCGGCGGCGAACCTTTGCTGCGTAAGGATCTGCCCGTACTGGCCCGGCGTCTGTCCGCCCTGCCCGGTCTGGATGATTTATCCCTCAGTACCAATGCCACCCGCCTGGGAAAACATGCCGAGGCTCTGCATAATGCCGGAATTTCCCGTATTAATGTCAGTCTGGACACAGTCAATCCACAGAAGTTTAAAGACATTACCCAGGGTAAACTGGAAAAAATTACCGATGGTCTGCTGCAGGCCAAAGCCATCGGCCTTGATCCCATAAAGATCAATATGGTGATTATGAAAGGCGTCAACGATGACGATGTTGAAGCCATGGTAGATTTCTGCATGGAGCACGGTTTTACCCTGCGTTTTATTGAAACCATGCCTGTCGGCGATACCGGACGTAATGCGGTGGACCACTACATCAGTCTGGATATTATTGAACAGCGTCTGGCAGAAAAATATGAGCTGATCCCGGCCGTTATGTCCGGCGCTGGCCCGGCACGTTATGTTCAGGTGGCCGGAACCGATCTTAAAATCGGTTTTATCACCCCGATCTCTCAGCATTTTTGTGATACCTGCAACCGGGTTCGCCTGTCTGCAACCGGTACCTTATATATGTGCCTGGGTGATGAACACAAATACGAACTGCGTCACCTGCTGCGTGAGGGGATCAGTGACAGTGATCTCGATCAGGTGATTCGTGATGCCATTAACCTCAAACCTTTAAAACATGAATTTAACGAAAAACCCGAAAAGGTCGTCCGCTTTATGTCCATGACCGGCGGCTAATAACTCTAATATCTAAAACCTCTCACTAAAACCTTCTCTTTACCTGATACAGATCAGTTTTTTGCTCTTTCATGAAACTCATCCAGAGCGTTATAATAAAGTTATTAGAATTATTCTTTCTTTAATTCTGATTTAACTTTTTAGTTAAATAAAAGGGTAGGTGTAATTATGGGTGTATCAGAAAATAATGCTCACTATGGGCACCGTCTTAGAGTCTATCGTAAAATCGGCGATGTCATTTATGATGAAGTGTACTACCTGACCGAAAATGGCAAACCGGTAACCAAAAAACGTGAACGAGAAATTCGCGCCCAGGCCAGAGCCAGAGATAAAGAACTGCTGGCCATGCAGAAAGAATATCAGCAGGAAATGGAGGCTGCCAACCCGATAAAATTCCACAGCGATGGGCGCATTGTGGGCCTGACCCGCCAGCAGCAGCACAACAAGGGCAGAGTGGTGGATATTTTCAAGCTGCGTATTCGCCTGCCCGACGGCAGTATTTCCTGGGGCAGCATCAGCATTGATCTGCATGGCTTTGACAAGGCCTTTGATATGGCACTGGATCGCATTGTTGAGGTACTGGGTATTAATCGAAGAACTAAAATTTATCGCAAAATGAAAGCAGCCAAAAAAGCTTATTAATTTAATTTACCTTGGTACAGATCAAGGCAAAGTTAAAATATTTTTATAAAATGTAACAGATAATACTTATTAAAAATGCCATTCTGTTGATTGCTCCTCTTAATTGCAAAAGAACAGGATGGCACTATAAAAATAATAAACGGTCCTATTTCTATTATTATAAAAGACCGTAATACAGGGATTTTTATCCCCTCCCTCCGACAAAAAATCAGACAGCAGTTTACAACTGCTCAAAATCAATAACAATTGAGAGGTATCCCCTCATGTTGAAACTGAGTATGGCTTTTAGTAGCGTATTAAACAGAAAGTACCTGATACTATGCTATTTGCTGTTTAATTTTATTCCGCCACTGGTGCTTGCAGCCAGTCAGCCCGGTGCCAGTATGGCTGCAGTAGAAGGTGGTAATACCGAGCTGGGTATTAACGAATACGATATAACGGCAAAAAAACGCCCGGTCGATAAGTCGGTTGTTATCCTGGGTGAAAAAGCCGAGGACACCTCCACCACTGATCATTCCAAACTAAAAGAACTACAGGGTCCCTTTAGCAGCGGCCCGGAAGTTACTAAAGCCTGTCTGAGCTGTCATAATAAGGCCGGACATCAGTTTATAAAAAACAAGCACTGGACCTGGAAAGTTCATATTGATAAAACCGGACAGGATCTGGGCAAAAGTGTTCTGGTCAATAACTTCTGTACCAATGCCGCCGGAAATGAAGGCATGTGTGCCCAGTGTCATGCCGGTTACGGTATGACCGATGCCCGGACCTATGACTTTAAAAATGAGGACAATATAGACTGCCTGGTTTGCCATGAATCCACAGGTACCTATTATAAACTCCCTCCATCTCCCGGTAATAAAGCCTGTGCCGTCATGTTTGAAGGCAAGCCCAAAATTGACCTGACCAAAGTCGCACAAAGTGTCACCCTGCCGGGACGCAGTAACTGCGGTGCCTGCCATTTTTACGGCGGCGGCGGCGATAATGTTAAACACGGTGACTTATCCTCAGTACTCTTCGAACCACCTAAAAGCGTGGATGTACACATGGGTGTTGACGGGGAAAACTTCTCCTGTGTTATCTGTCATGTAGGCGAAGGTCATGAATGGTCCGGCAGCCGTTATGAGCCCATAGCCAAAGACACCATAGGTCAGGGCAAGCCCGGCCTGGCACGACAGACAGCAACCTGTGAAAGCTGCCATGGTCTGCAGCCCCATCCCGGTAATTTAATGGGACTGAAACTGAATGATCATACTGACCGGGTCGCCTGCCAGACCTGTCATATTCCACAATACGCAACCGGCGGTGTTGCAACCAAAATCCATTGGGACTGGCGCACCGCCGGTAAGCTTAAAAACGGGGAAGGCTATCGTGAAGAGGGCTATATCCAGGGTAATGGCGAACCCCGCCATACCTATAAATCCATTAAGGGTAATTTTAAATACGGTGAAAACCTCAAACCCATGTATGTCTGGTTTAACGGTACCGAACGTTATCTGACCGTACATGATAAATTTGATCCCGCTAAGCCCGTAGAAATTAATCATCTGGAAGGCAGCCCTGATGATCCCAATTCCCGAATCTGGCCGTTTAAGCGTATGGAAACCATCCAGCCTTACGATAAGGGTAATAATACTCTGGTATATATGCACTTATGGGGTGATGATCCCGATGCCTTCTGGGGCAATTATAATTTTGCCCGTGCCATTAAACACGGCATGGACGATTTTCAGCTGCCCTATAGCGGTGACTTTGGTTTTGTTAAAACCTGGTCCTACTGGCCCATTACTCATATGGTAGCACCCAAGGAAAAAGCCCTGGCCTGTAAGGAATGCCACTCTAAAGACGGACGTCTGAAAGATCTGGAAGGTATGTATATTCCCGGCAGAGACACAAACCCCTGGGTTGAAAAAATTGGTATTTTTGCTGTACTGGCCACCTTACTCGGTGTCCTGGTACATGGCCTGATCCGTATACTGTTTAGCCGCAGGAGGAAAGCATCATGAGTTTACAAAAAGTTAGAGTTTTCAGCCGCTTTGAACGGTTCTGGCACTGGACTCAGGCACTGCTCATAGTTACCCTGCTGTTCTCCGGCGCTGGTATCCATGGCTTTCACCAGCTGGTTAATTTTGAAACCATGGTTTGGATCCATGTCATTTCTGCACTGGGCTTAATGGTACTGTGGACCTTTGCCATCTTCTGGCATCTGACCACCGGCAACTGGCGTCATTATATGCCTACTCGCAGCGGACTGTTTAAAGTTCTGCGCTATTATGCCTGGGGTATTTTTCTGGGTGAAGATCACCCCTACCGCAAACGCTTCTGGTATAAACACAATCCCCTGCAGGCACTGTCCTATCTGGCGCTTAAACTGGTATTATTTCCCCTGTTATGGCTCACCGGTCTGGCTTACCTGCTGTACGGCTTCTGGGGACAGGGCGCCCTGACCAGCGGTTCCCTGGAATGGATAGCCACACTACACACCATAGGCGCTTATGCCATGGCAGTATTTATTATTATTCATATTTACCTGCTGACTACCGGGCACTCCACCATTGAGCATATCAAGCCCATGATCACCGGCTATGATGAAGTGGATTTATCCGAAGCTGAAGAGGCATACCTGGAACAGGACGAACCGGGTAGAATAATTAAAGACAAATAGAGCGTGATAAGCGTGGGCAGTTTGCCCACGCGAATGATTTATTTAAGTTAAATATCCAGATCTTCCAGAAAAGCCTTATTCTGTTCATCCTTACTGATATTAGGATCGGCATAATTCTGGTTATCCGGATCATCCAGTTCAATAAAATCCGTTTTTTCCATAGACATTTCCAGACTGAAGGTTTTATGACTGCCGGTACGGAAAATCACCCGTCTGGACTGGGGCCGTTCAATATTGGCATTAATGGATAAAATGAGCTCTTTATTCACCACCAGCATTTTCGGCTGGGTCTGGTTAATGGACAGCATCAGCTGATGCTCCAGCTCACCCTGAAAATCACCCACAATCTGGTTCATTAATTCTCCCAGCATATTACCCACATCATCGGAAGTATGCTGTTCAGAAATTTCATTATCCTTAAAACCCATCTGTTTCATATAATTACGGTAAATCTCTACCGCCGCACCGGCCGACATATTAATAATCACCAGCCCGGAAAAAGCCCCTTCAAACAGCACAAAACAGCCAATATCCGGCTTCAGACAGGTTTTGGTTATTTTCTGTACCGTCGGCGAATACTGAATATCCGTTTTAGTTGTT
>JALVDE010000228.1 GCA_027009375.1 Gammaproteobacteria bacterium | reverse complement strand
TATGACCGTAACATCACGTTTGCCCTGGTGGCGTTGTTTGAGCTGCTGGATAACAAACTGTTTAACCGGTTCAATGGCAAAGCGGTTTTTGGCTTCCACCAGAATACGGAACAGGGACGGGGTGTTAAATAACTGTTGTGCTGAAGCGACAGGAATAATAACAATATCCTGCACATCCACACCGATGGAGCGGCCTTCTGTGGCCAGCACACCAATAACACGAAAGCGTCGATCACCCAGACGCAGCCATTGGCCCAGCGGTGATTGTGAGCCAAACAGTTCATCCTGAACTTTCCGGCCAATGACGCATACCGGTGTGGCCCGATCCAGATCGGTCAGCGGTAAAAAACGGCCCTGCGCCAGTTGCCAGTGCCGGAGTTTTAAAAATGCGTGACTGGTTCCAAGGATCGGCACTTCTCTTGAACGGCCGCTAAAGCTGGCATTAACAGAACCGATATTCAGCGGAGCAATACGCCGGATATTGTGATTGTGGGTTAAAGACAGGGCATCATCCAGGGTCAGATCCCGGGGAGTCGCATTGACCATGGCCAGAGAACCCAGTCCGGAGGTTTTAGAATAGCCGGGAAAAACAATCACCAGATGGGTGCCTAAAGAGGAAAATTCATTGCTTATATATTGTCGCGCACCCTCTCCCAGTGCGGTCAGAATAATAACCGCTGCTACGCCAATGGCCATGGCTGTCAGCATAAGCACAGTCCGGGCAGGGTAAGCCCGTAAGGCGTGCCAGGAAAAACGCAGGCTGTCACTGATTGAGGTTTTACTGATTAAAGGTTTACCGGTTGACATCAACATTAGCCTGAACTTGCTGACTGTGGGTTTCCGGATAAGCAGCGGCTGTGACGGGTGAGTTATTATCGGACTGTATCCGGCCATCGAGCATCTGCAGCTGACGTTTTGCCCGTTGGCCAATATGGGCATCATGGGTCACAATAATCAGGCTGATCCCCTGCTGGTTAAGCTGTTCAAGAATGTGGATAACATCCTGCCCGGATTTTTGATCCAGGTTTCCCGTTGGTTCATCGGCCAGTAATATTTTCGGCTGCATAATGGTGGCACGGGCAATGGCTACCCGTTGTCGTTGTCCCCCTGAAAGCTGGTCCGGAGTATGTCCAGCCCGATCCGTTAAGCCCATATCCCTGACGGCTTTCTGCACTCGCGGCTGGCGTTGTTCAGGCGGGATACCGGCCAGTATTAACGGTAGTTCTATATTCTGGGCAGCGCTTAAGCGGGGGATTAAATGAAAAGCCTGGAAGACAAAGCCAATTGTCTGACTGCGTATGGCGGCTTTTTCGCGTTCATTCAGAGCCGTGACATCCTGCTGGTTTAATAAATAGGTGCCTCTGCTGGCACTGTCCAGCAGGCCGATTAAATTGAGCAGGGTGGATTTACCTGAACCAGAAGGGCCCATTATGGAAAGATATTCACCTCTCTGGATGTTGAGGTTAATATCATCCAGTGCATGAACGGTTTGATCACCGACCTTAAAGTCACGATGAATGTTTATCAGGTCAATCATGCTGAGGTTCTATGGTGGCATAAGCACCGGCTTTTACGCCTTCACGTTCTATTGACGTGACGACCTGTTCACCGGCATTGAGACCGTCAATGACCTCGGTAAAATGCCAGTTACTGATACCGGTTTTAAGCTGCCGCTGCTGCAGTTGTCCATCACTGTTTAATACCAGCACCCTGTTGTTATCAAACAGGGCTTCAGAGGGTATGCGTAATAACTGTGTTCGGCGCTGTAAAATAACTTCAGCATCCGCACTATAGCCGGGCAGCATATTCTGAGTGTCTTCGGGGTGTTTAAAATCCACTTCTATTTCAACAGTACGGGACTGTTTTTCCCGATCCAGTACATAGGCCGCAACCCGGCGTACCCTGCCGTCAAAGGTCTGTCCGGAAAAAGCGTCCAGAGAAATCCGGGCCGGCATACCGGTGCGGATTTGCGGGGCATCGACTTCATCAATCGGGGCGGAAACATAAAGACAGGTGTAATCAATCAGATCGATGGCCGGTAAAGTGGCAACACCCACCGGCGAGGGGGTAAGAAACTCACCCAGCTCGCCATTGAGTTCAGCCACCCGGCCGCTAAAGGGGGCCGTTAAACGGGTTCGATCCAGTGCGGCCTGGGCAACTCTGATTTGTGACTGGCTGACCCTGATCTGGATATTGGCGCCTTCACAGGCAGCCAGCTTTGCCTGGGCTTCACTGCTGGCCTTATCAACTGTTTCTTCTGATATCATGTCTTTTTTCAACAGGGTACGCACGCGGCGGGCTTCACGTTTAGCTACATCAGCCATAATACAGGCCTGGCGAGCCAGCGCCATGGTTCTCTGGTTTTCCTGTCTGGCCAGTTCAAGCCGGGCCTTTAAATCATCATTCCACATTTCCAGCAGCAGTTGTCCGTTCCTGACTTTGTCCCCTTTTTTAACCGGCAAGTTGACAATCTGACCGCCAATAGAGGGGGAAATTCGTGACCGGTGACAGGCTTTGAGTGTTCCGGCGCGGGTATTGGTTACAGTAGAAAGAACTTCACCTCTGGATACTTTACTAACCACAACACTGACGGGTTTGGGGCGTTGAACATAGGCAAATAAAACGGCAATAGCAATAATAATGAGCAGGCCGATTATCAGCTGACGATGTCGTTTTTGCATAAAAATGCTTCCGGTAAATTTTTTTGTAATTATTCAGTTCAGTGTATCTGGCCGTGACTGTCTACGGTACTTTAAATTATGCTGAATAATTACGCGATTTTTTATATCAGACCATTATGACAATAAGTTTAAGTTAAAGGCAAGTTTAGCTAAAACGCTGCAGGGTATCCTGACGGTAGTATTGTTTTAGCTGGGTATAAACCTGTGGGCAATGTTTATGCAGAATATTGGGGGCGGTAAAAAAGTATTCGCTGATCACAGCGAAAAATTCAGCCGGGTTGGTGCTGGCGTAAGGGTTTATATAACTGTAATGAAAGTGATCCAGATTTTTATTCAGAGTTTCAAAAGCTTGGCTTAATGTTCGGGTCCAGATTTCTATAGGCATATTGGGGTGCAGGGGCGGCATACCATTGGCACGGCC
>JALVDE010000227.1 GCA_027009375.1 Gammaproteobacteria bacterium | reverse complement strand
CCCTTAGATATTGCCGATCAACCCCAATCTTTTGTTTATAAATAAGCTTACACAGAGAAAAATAGGGTCTAGAGACTAACCAGTTTTAAACTGAAATCAAAACAGGTACCCTGTTCCGGCTGGCTGGTCACATGGATCTGACTGCCATGCAGGCTGATAATTCGTTTAACAATGGCCAGTCCCAGACCGGCATGCTGGCCTTTGCGGTGTTTATTCTCAGCCTGATAAAAACGTTCAAATATTCTGGACAGCTCTTCTGCATCAATGCCGCAGCCGTTATCCTGTACACACACCTGAATGACTTCACTGGATGATTTTTTTACTATTAAGCGGATCTCGCCTCCTGAGGGCGTGTAATTAAAGGCATTACTGATCAGATTATCCATAACCCGTTCCATCATGGCAATATCCGCATTCACCAGCAAGGCCTCCTGAGGGCAGTCCAGTACCAGCTTAATACCGGACTGTTCGGCCTTATGACTGAATTTTTGTGCCACATCATAAATAAACTCACTGAAACTGCATACTTCAAACTCCGGCTCCACTTCCCGGGCATCCAGTTTAGCCAATTCAAAGAGATCATTAATCAGGCGTTCCAGACGCTTACCATGTCGGGAAACAATCTGTAAATAGTTCTGACGCTTTTCCCAGGTTTCTGTTTCTCCTATTAAAAGCAGTGTTTCCAGATAGCCCAGCATTGAAGCCAGGGGAGTACGCAAATCATGAGAGACATTGGCAATCAGATCTCTGCGCTGTTGATCCTGTACTTCCAGCTTCTGCAATTGCATAATGATGTGTTCAGCCATGACATCAAAACTATGAGCCAGCTGTCCGATTTCATCATTGCTGTTATCAGCAATTACCTTAACATCAGGCTGATTCTGAAAACCACTCTGAGTAAAATTCTGCATGGCTGAAGATAATGAACGCAGCCGACGGGTAATATTGTAAAAAAGAAACAGCCCCAGCAGCAGGCCGATAACCAGGCTGATCCCCACAGATACCAGGCTGTAGCCAATTAAATAACGGTTTTGTACCGCCTGGTTAACCTGGTCAAATTCCTGGCCACGCAGTACCACGTATAAATAACCTTCCGGATGTTCACGAGTGGGTATATAGGTCACAGAAAATGCTTTTTTAACCGTCAGACTGCGGGGATCATCACCGGGTACTAAATCCCCTTTAAAAAAGGCTTTAATAGGTCCCAGTGAGACATATTCACGTTTAACCTGCCCCGGTTCAGCCGAATAGGATAATATTCTGCCCTGCAGATCCAGCAGATAAATTTCAATATTGGGATTGACCGTCATAAAATCATGGAAGGTCTGCTTCAGAGCCTGAGTATTAATTTTGCCATCCACCACCAGATCCCGTTCCCCCACCAGATTGGCTGCCAGATCACGGTTAAATTTCTGAGTACTTTCCCGCCAGTAATCATGGGTGGCCGAAAAAGTAATAAAACCGTAAACAAAGCCCATAGTCAGAATAATCAGAACCAGAATACTGGCCAGCTTGGTATACAGGGAGCCGTAAAAAACCTGCCGTATCCGGGTCAGAATATTATTCATGAGAACGGGTATCCATAAATTTATAGCCCACTCCCCAGGCTGTCAGAATATAATCGGGTTTAGCCGGATTCCGCTCAATTTTGGCCCGTAAACGGTTGATATGGGAGTTAACCGTATGCTCATATCCATCATGTCCATAGCCCCAGACACTGTCCAGAAGCTGAGAGCGGGTAAATACCTGCCCCGGATGCTGGGCAAACCAGGTCAGTAAATCAAATTCCCTGGCCGTCAGGACAATATCATCACCGTTAACTGTTACCGTACGCGCCTTTTGATTAATCTGAATCGGCCCCACTTCCAGTATCGGGTTATCTTCATCGGACTGCTGTTCATGCTGTTCCTGCATGGCATCTACCCGGCGAAACAAAGCCTTAACCCTGGCCACCAGTTCCAGCACACTAAACGGTTTGCTTAAATAGTCATCCGCACCCAGTTCCAGGCCCAATACTCGGTCCAGTTCCGAAGAGCGTGCCGTCAGCATAAGAATCGGCACATAGGATTCTGTCTGCCTGATGGATTTGCAGACATCCAGGCCGTCCATACCGGGCAGCATAATATCCAGTATAATCAAATCGTAGCAGCCTTCTTTAAAGGTATTTAAACCTTCCAGTCCGTCATGCACCACATCGGCCTGACAGTGAAGATCCTGCATCTGTAAGCGCACCAGATTGGCAATATCCGGATCATCTTCAATAATTAAAATATTTTTTGACATTTATGCTTCTCTTGCTGAGCTCTCTATTTATGAATTATGACAAAAAGTTATCACAAAACTATCAATAATTTATTTTAATTGATATAAAAATATGATCTTTATGTGATGGTTTTACAGGGCTGAACGATTACTATAACGCTAAGTCCAATAACTATCATTTTTAATATCAGGAACACCATAATGAAATTTATCAAACTACCCCATCTCCTGCTGGCTGCCCTTGCCGGCCTCAGTATCACTCTGGCCCTAACGGTATCAGCCGGGACCAACAACGAGACAGAACCTGTCAGCAATACTTATAAAAAAGCCTATTTTGCCGGCGGCTGTTTCTGGTGTGTCGAATCCAATTATGAAAAACGCAAAGGTGTCATTGAAGTTATTTCCGGTTATAGCGGGGGAAAAATTAAAAACCCTACCTATAAACAGGTCTCTTCCGGTAAAACGGAACATCTGGAAGCGGTTGAGGTGATTTATGATCCCGAGCAGGTTTCATACCAGGAGCTGCTGGATGAACTGTGGTTCTTAATTGATCCGACCGATGCAGGCGGTTCATTTGTGGATCGGGGACCTCAGTATCGCTCCGCTGTTTTCTATACGACTGAACAGGAAAAACAGTTAGCCGAACAGGCCATTAAGGAACTGGAACAATCAGGACGTTATGATAAACCTATTGTTACCGAGGTCAGACCATTTGAAGCATTTTATAAAGCAGAAGATTATCACCAGGATTATTACAAAAAAAATCCCTTACGCTATAAATATTACCGCTATCGCTCCGGACGAGACCAATACCTGGAAAAAATCTGGGGGGATGAACTGCATAAACCCCGAAAACATAACACTAATTCATCTGCTACACTAGAACCATCAGTCATGAATATGCCACAAACGGATAAAGGCCATTATATGAAACCCGAAAAAGAGGAACTTAAACAGAAACTGACCGATCTCCAATACCGAGTCACCCAGGAAGAAGCCACTGAGCGTCCTTTTCAGAATGAGTACTGGGATAATAAAAAGGAGGGTATTTATGTGGATATCGTCTCCGGAGAACCGCTGTTCAGTTCGACTGACAAATACGACTCTAAAACCGGCTGGCCCAGCTTTGTCCGTCCCATTGAGCCGCAGAATATTGTTGAGAAAGTGGATAAACATTTATTCTACAGCCGTACTGAGGTACGTAGTAAGCACGGTGATTCCCATTTAGGTCATGTGTTTCCTGACGGCCCCAAACCAACCGGACTGCGCTATTGTATAAACTCTGCATCCTTACGTTTTGTGTCTAAGGAAAAGCTGGATGAAGAAGGTTATGAGCAATACAGCAAACTGTTTGAGAAATAATTGACATAATTTGGTAAACTAACCGGATGTTCAATTTTTTTACAAATGAGATCTGTATGTCCGGAAAACTGATTAAAATAACCTTCCTGTCTCTGGCCCTGTTACTGCCTTTTTCTGCCTGGGCACAGACAGAAACCAGACCAGAAACCATGCAGCAAAAAGCGGCTTATGCTATTGGTATAAACTTTATCAATTCCCTGAAAATGCAGGGTATTAAACTGGATGAACCCAGCCTGTTGCAGGGTATACAGGACGCCTTAAAAGGCCAGCTGGTACTGAGTCATGCTGAGATGCAAAGTGCCCTGGATGAATTTAAGCAACAGTTAATTATTCAGCAGCAGCTGGCACAGAAAACTTTACTGAAAAAAAATCAACAGGAAGGCGAAGCGTTTCTCTCTGCCAATAAAACAAAAGAAGGTGTCGTCACACTGCCCAGCGGCCTGCAGTATCGGGTTATAAAAAAAGGCTCCGGCCCCAGCCCTAAACTAACGGATAAGGTAACTACACATTACCGTGGTACATTAATTGACGGTACTGAATTTGACAGTTCCTACTCCCGCAACCAGCCGGCAACTTTTCCGGTCAATGGCGTGATCCCCGGCTGGACTGAAGCCCTGCAGTTAATGCACAAGGGAGATAAATGGCAATTGTTTATACCGTCCGAACTGGCCTATGGCAATCGGGCAGTGGGTGACAAAATTAAACCCGGCTCAACCCTGATTTTTGAAATTGAGTTGCTGGATATTAATTAAGCACCCATACCTGCTGATTTAAATTATGCTGAAACATATTAAACATTCCGGAAAATGGCTGATCACTCATAAGGACTGGCGGGCACATTTTGTGTTTACCATCGGTGCTATTGTTGTCGGCCTTGTGGCTACTCTTATGGCCATTTCCAGTGAATGGGCCAACCATATGTTTCATCGCCTGACCGAATACTCCCCTTATCTGCCCTTTATTGTCTCCCCCCTGGGACTGATCCTGGTGGTCTGGCTGACCCGTCGGTTTTTTCCCGGTTCCGAGGGCAGTGGTATCCCGCAGGTTCTGGCTTCTCTGGAAATGAGTCACGAAAAAGAGCGTAGTATACTGATTACCCTGCGTATTGCAGTGGGCAAGGTTATATTATGTATCCTGGGCCTGCTAAGCGGTGCCTCTATTGGCCGTGAAGGACCAACGGTGCATGTCGGGGCGGCTATTATGTTTTCACTGCGCCGTTTTGTACGCTTTAGAATTTATGATATGGAGCGTATTTTAATCCTGGCCGGAGGCGGAGCCGGTATATCGGCAGCATTTAATACACCACTGGCGGGTATTGTTTTCGTTATTGAAGAACTCAGCCGCTCCTTTGAACAACGAACCCGCGGCTTATTGTTAACCGCTATTATGGCCGCTTCTATTACGGCCATTTCTTTTACCGGAGATTATACTTATTTCGGCACATCTTCTGCGGTCATAAAAACTTATGATGCGATTATCCCGGTACTGGCCTGCGGCATTGCAGGCGGACTGTTAGGCGGCAGCTTCAGCCTGATGCTGATCCACGGCAGTCGCTTTATTGCACCCTTTCGGGAAAACCGGCCTTTTTTAATTGCCGCTTTATGCGGTCTGAGTATTGCTATTATCGGTTTTTATTCCGGAGAACTGACCTACGGCAGCGGTTATGAAGAAGCCCGTTCCATGGTGATGGGAGAGGCAGAACTGACTAACCAGTACGGTTATCTGAAACTGATAGCGACGGTAGTATCCTATCTG
Organism: Gammaproteobacteria bacterium; assembly: GCA_027009375.1. Taxonomy (GTDB): domain Bacteria; phylum Pseudomonadota; class Gammaproteobacteria; order GRL18; family GRL18; genus JANELJ01. Next base: position 5,772 of record JALVDE010000227.1, on the reverse strand, counting down.
AGCGGTATCCCCGGCGGTATTTTTGCGCCGTCCCTGGCTACCGGTGCCGGACTGGGGGCACACATTGCTCAACTGCTGGGTGATTATCCTTATGGCCCTGTTATTTTATTTGGTATGGTAGGGTATTTTGCCGGTGTGGTTCAGGCGCCTATTACTGCCTTTGTTATCGTTATGGAAATGACCAATAAACACGAACTGATTCTGCCCATGATGTTAACGGCGTTTATTGCCACCGCCATTTCCAAGTCCATTTGTACAACCCCAATCTACAGTACCCTGGCGGATCATTTTCTGCCGGATGACAAAAAGTTTCATCCCTGATCATTTAAAACAGTTCTACTTCATTCATTTTTTCTTTCATTTCACTGCAGTGGGTTTTGTCTCTATTATGTGGCTCATCCGATTCACTGCTGACTGATCCGGCACTCCCCTCCTCCGGTATACTGACAAACTGCTCAACAATATCTTTAAGCTGTTCAGCCATAATCTTGAACTCATTGCCGGAGTTATAAGCATCCAGGGAAGTCTTCGCCATAGTCTGAGACATAATAGTCAGTTGTTCCAGAGCCAGGTTAATACGTTCGTTATTCTGTCTCTGGATCCGGGTCTGTTCTGCATTTTCCTTATTCATTTCAGTGACGGCCGTAATATCACTGACAATATTATTAAAAGCATCACCCGCTTCCGATGACAGTTCTACCGTCGTATTAGCGTGTTCCTGCATGGAAGACATTTTATCAACAACATTGCTGGAGGCATTCTGAAGCTTATCTATTTTTTCCTTAATAATAATGGTTTCTTCCTGGATTTTATGTGATAGGCTCCTGACCTCATCTGCTACTACGGCAAAGCCTCGTCCGGCTTCCCCGGCTCTTGCAGCTTCAATAGCTGCATTTAATGCCAGCAGATTGGTCTGCTCAGAAATAGACTGGATAACACCGACCACTTCACCAATACTATTGCTGTCATCCTCCAGATTCTGTACCACAACCGAGGAAGCTTCTACTTCAGTGGCAATTTTTTCAACTGATGCCACCGACTGCCGGATAATATTACGACCATTTTCAGCTACCTGTCGGGCTTCTTCAACTGAATTGGCTGCGGCTATTGCCTTTTCAGCAATATATATCATCTGCTCAGACATTTCCCTGTTAATCTGGGAAATTTCAGCGACCTTTTTCTCCTGGGTACTGGAAAGCTCCTGGGCACACTCAGTTACCGAACTCATTTTAAAGGCTTCTTTAGCCAGGTTGGTCGAAGAAAACACCACCAGATCGACCACTTTTTTAATCTTGGAAACAAAGACATTAAAGTCTTTTGCCAGTTCTGCCAGCTCATCACGGCCAACTTCATCCAGACGGTGTCCAAGGCCGCCGCCTGAAGATATTTCCGACATGGCATACTGCACAGAGTTAAGGCGATCTGAAACCAGAAATTTAACCAGCAGCATAATTATTACCGCAGTAAATAAACTAACAACAATAATAATAATGGTAGTTGTAGACAACTGCTCAGTATCTTTTAAGAGCTCCTCTATCTGTACCTGGGCATGCTGCTGTTCTCTGGCAATAATGCTGTCAACTTCTGTACGGGTTTTGGCCAGAAGGGGGCCCAGTTGATCATGAATTAGCTTGGTATCTTTACGCCAGGCATCACCACCATGCAGTTTAATAAGCTGCTGTAAAGCCTGTTCATAATCACTCATCATACTCTGCAGTTCTTCAAACCCCGTTTCCTGCTCAAAACTGAAACTGTCTGAATACTTTGATAATGTCTCAATTGTCTGTTTCAGACGCTCCAGCTCAAAGGGAAACTGTTCTTCATCTGTCTTACTTCTATAAGTCAGATAGACCGTAATATTACGTGACAGGTTGAGCCACTGGCTGCGGATTTCATAAATCTGCTGAAGAATTTTTTTACGAATAGTTTCATCCACATCATCCATATCCGCTTCCGATTCAATCATGGCTGAGGTAGTCTGCAGCATTTGATTGAATAACGGTCCAATTTTTTCTGCCGCCAGTTGCAGAGCCGGTTTATTCAGTAAATCATTAATACCAACCCGCATTACATGCTGATACTGCTTATCCAGTTCCTGCAGATGTATTTTAAGCTGGTTCAATGCAGCAACCATGTCAGCATGCGTGGATTTTTGTTTTTCTAAATCAGCGATATGTCCCATCAGCATATTAATATTCTGCTGATAGCTTTCTTTATATTGACTGTCCCGTGTCAGCAGATACAAACCACTCATGGCTGACATTTCTGACACACCTTCCCGAATCCTCTGCAGGTGATTGATAATAGGCGTACTGACCTGGGTTACCTGGATCACAATTTCCTTCTGCTTATTACCGTGATACAGAAAAAGCCCGCTGCCGGCAATAACAATCAATGTAAAAATGACATAGGACAGCAGTAACTTACTTTTTATGGTGTAGTTCAATAAAGGCTGGACTATTAACTTTTGAAACATAGATTCCCCCGGTGGAAGTATTTTTCTTATATTTTTATAGCGGCATAAACAAAATATAGTTTAGCCTGAGGGGATTTACCAGTAAAAAAGAACGCAGAAAATAATTTAATTAATTGAAATAAGAGGAATTTTTACTTTTATTTGACACTTACCGACACAGGCTGTCGGCAAATGTCAAATAAATTTGTTTATAGGTACGGATATCTCTCCGTTTCGAAGTGTTACTGCATATTTTCCAGGGCAGCAATGCGCTGCTCTAATGGCGGATGGCTCAGAAACAGGGCCTTAATACCCTCACCCACACTACCGGCAATACCAAATGCTGCCATTTGATCCGGCAGATCTTCCGTTGCATGAGCCTGCTGCAGCCGTCTTAAGGAGGCAATCATTTTCTGGCGTCCGGCCAGTTCAGCACCGCCCCGATCAGCCCGAAATTCCCTCTGACGGGAGAACCACATAACAATCATGGTCGCCAGTACCGACAGCACCAGCTGGGCAATAATACTGGTAATATAATACGCTGGCCCATGTCCCCGCTCAGTTTTAAATACCACCCGGTCAACAATATGGCCAATGACCGTGGACAGGAACATCACAAAGGTATTCACCACGCCCTGAATCAAAGCCATGGTCACCATATCACCATTAGCCACATGAGATACTTCATGCCCCAGCACCGCTTCTACTTCATCCTGAGTCATGGCATTAAGCAGACCGGTACTGACCGCCACCAGAGCCGCATTTTTATTTGCACCGGTAGCAAAGGCATTGGGCTGAGGAGAATCAAATATACCCACTTCCGGACGGCCTATTCCAGCCTTATCCGCCTGCCGATAAACGGTTTCTACCAGCCAGCGTTCAGCATTATTGGCGGGCTGTTCAATGACTCTGACCCCCATAGAGCGTTTGGCCATAGATTTGGACATAAACAGGGAAATAATTGAACCACTGAAACCCACAATCAACGACATTACCATCACTGCCTGAAGGTTCAGGTCAACACCATTGGACTGCAGCATTCCCTGTATTCCAAGTAACTGGAATACCACACCAATCAGTGCCATAACGGCAAAGTTGGTGGCCAGGAATAGTAAAATTCTGCTCATTTAATTGTTCCTTACTAAAAGTTAAATATTGCTTATATTTATCGGGTTAAAAAACCACATTTCAAGTCATAGACCCTCTTAAATTGCCACGGTTCCTTAGCTTTCTAATATTCTCTTTAATAAATATTTACTTGACAGATATTAAACATTGTTTTATATTTAATTTAACACCGTTTAATTAAGGACAGAAACCTGTCTTTTTTATTAAGCAATTATTAAACACTGATTTATTTATGGGGAAATATTATGATTTCATTTATTAAAAACTCATTACTGCCAGGCAGTCTGCTGATATTCAGCCTTTTAGCATCCATTACGGTTCATGCCGCCGGACTGTTAACCCCCGTTAATTCAGGCTTACCGGAACTGGAAATCCGCTCACATAAAGTCACTGTGATCATTGAAGATGGTTTTGCAACCACCACCGTTGAGCAGGTATTTCATAATCCCCATCAACAGGATCTGGAAGCCCTGTATTCCTTCCCGATTCCCGACCATGCCGCCGTCGGGGAGTTTGTTTTCTGGGTCGATGGCAAGCCTGTCATCGGGGAAGTGGTAGAGAAGAAACAGGCACGGGAGATCTACCAGAAAGAAAAACTGGCTGGTCGTCAGGTTGCCGTTACTGAACAAAATGACTATAAAACCTTTGAAATCTCTGTCACACCGGTAAAAGCCGGACAGGATGTGCGCATTAAGCTGGTTTATATTCAGACCACCCCACTGGACAGCGGGATTGGCCGTTATGTTTACCCGCTTGAGGAAGGCGGTGTTGATGAAGAGCAGTTAGCCTTCTGGAATAATAATGATACGGTCACTGATCAGTTCAGTTTTAATTTACAGATAAAATCCTCATGGCCGGTCAAAGGTGTTCGGGTGCCCCACCAGAGCGACGCACAAATCAGTCAGCAGAATGAGCGTTTATGGGATGTGCGTATAAATAATATGACCGGAACAGCAGCATCTGAAAGCACTCAGGCTCATATCATGACAACTGCAGACAGTAACACAGATGTCAAACTGGAGCAGGCCGTTAATGCCATGCCCCACTCTGGTAAACTGAATAAAGACATTGTGGTTTACTGGCGCCTGGCTGACAATCTGCCCGGTGCAGTGGAGATGATCACCTACAAACCCGATACCCACAGCAGAGGTACTTTTATGATGACACTGACACCGGGTATTGATCTAAAACCAGTTTCTGAGGGTAAGGACTGGATATTTATTCTGGATATATCCGGTTCCATGCAGGGCAAATATCAGACTCTGGCCGAAGGCGTTAAACAGGCTCTGAAAAAAATGACCTCAAAGGATCGGATCCGGGTTATTTTATTTAATAACCAGGCTCGTGAACTAACAGCTGGGTATACCTCAGCATCCAGAGAAAACATTAATCAGATCATTCAAAAAGTTGCAGCCATACAGCCCAATGGCGGCACTAATGTTTATGACAGTCTGAATATGGCCATAAAAAAACTGGACAGTGATCGGACGTCAGCCATTATTCTGGTTACAGACGGGGTTGCCAATGTGGGTATAACCGAACAGAAAAAATTTATTGAACTGATCAAAACCAGAGATGTCCGCCTGTTTACTTTTATTATGGGCAACTCAGCCAACCGTCCATTACTGGAAAACCTGACTAAAGCTTCTCATGGTTTTGCCATTAATGTTTCCAATAGTGATGATATTGTTGGCCGCATTATGCTGGCAGGCAGCAAAGTAAACTTTGAAGCCATGCATGATATTAATGTTAAAATCAGCGGAGTCAAAACAGCGGATATACAGCCTGCACAGCCTGGAAGCCTGTATCGTGGTGAACAACTGGTTTTAATTGGGCACTACTGGACTGACCAGGACAGGCAGGCAAACGTCAGTTTTAACACCCGTATCTCCGGCGAAGATAAGCAATATCAGACCCGGTTCATATTTCCTGCACAGACAGCTGAATATCCTGAGATTGAACGGCTATGGGCTTATCACACGATAAACACTCTGCAGTCACAAATTGATAATTTTGGTGAAGATGCCGATTATAAGGACAATAAACAGGCCATTATTGATATTGCCAGAGAGTTCTCACTGGTAACCAATTACACCTCTATGATTGTACTGGAAGAACAGCAGTTTAAAACCTATAACGTCGCGCGGAACAATAAGCAGAGAGTAAATACTGAGAATCAGGCCAGAACC
>JALVDE010000226.1 GCA_027009375.1 Gammaproteobacteria bacterium | reverse complement strand
GATCATGCTTGACGTACATAACAGCGGTAAGGGAATATGCGGTGTTTTTCCAAAAGACATTGCAGAAACCAAGACATTGCAGGTCAATAATTATTCCAAAAAACACAATCATCCTCTGATGTGTTCTATGGAAGTTGAATAAAAAGGTAGTTGAATAGTGTTAAGTAAAGAGCTTGAATTTACACTCAATCTTGCATTTAAGGAAGCGCGGGAAAAACGGCATGAATTTATGACCGTAGAACACCTGTTGCTGGCCTTGCTGGATAATCCGGCGGCAGAAGATGTGTTAAAAGCCTGTTCGGTTAACCTGGACCAGCTTCGTAATGAACTCACGGTGTTTCTGGATGAAACCACTCCGGTATTGTCGGAAATCGATGAGCGTGACACTCAGCCCACCCTGGGCTTTCAGCGGGTTCTGCAGCGAGCTATTTTCCAGGCTCAGTCCTCAGGCAAAAAAGAAGTCAACGGTGCCAATGTTCTGGTGGCCATTTTTAATGAACAGGAATCCCAGGCGGTTTACCTGTTAAACAAGCAGGACGTTTCCCGTCTGGATATTGTTTCCTATATTTCTCATGGCATTTCCAAGGTGGATGATGCGAATGAAGGCATTGAAGACGATGATAAGAGTGTGGAAGGTAATGAGGAACTTTCTGATGCCAAAGCTTCTCAGAATCCACTGGATCTGTATGCCGTTAATTTAAACAAACGGGCGGAAGAGGGCAGAATCGATCCGCTGATTGGACGTAAGGAAGAAGTTAACCGTACCATTCAGATCCTCTGCCGCCGCAGAAAGAATAATCCCCTGTTTGTGGGTGAAGCGGGTGTCGGTAAAACTGCACTGGCCGAAGGGCTGGCTAAGAAAATTGTCGATGATGAAGTGCCGGAAATTCTGGAAGGTAATACCATCTATTCTCTGGACCTGGGTGCTTTGCTGGCCGGAACCAAATACCGGGGTGACTTTGAAAAACGCCTCAAGGCCGTTCTGAATCAGCTTAAAAAAGAGCCTAAATCCATACTGTTTATTGATGAAATCCACACCATTATCGGCGCCGGTGCGGCTTCCGGCGGTGCCATGGATGCTTCCAACCTGATTAAACCGGCTCTGTCCACCAGCGATTTACGCTGTATTGGTTCCACCACCTACCAGGAATACCGGGGGATTTTTGAAAAAGATCATGCCCTGGCACGACGTTTTCAGAAAATTGATGTGACCGAACCCTCTGCGGAAGAAACCTACAGAATTCTGGAAGGTCTGCGTTCCCGGTTTGAGGATTACCACAATATCAAGTACACCAAGCAGGCCCTGCGTACAGCAGCGGAACTGTCCGAGCGTTATATTAATGAGCGCCATCTGCCGGACAAGGCTATTGATGTGATTGATGAAGCCGGTGCCAATCAGCAGTTAAATACGCCGTCCAAACGCAAGAAAACTATTGGGGTTAAGGAAATTGAAGCCATTATTGCTTCTATTGCCCGTATTCCGCCAAAAAATATCAGTACTTCAGACAAGAACTCGCTTAAGAAACTGGCGCGTAATCTGAAACTGGTCATTCATGGTCAGGATAAGGCCATCGAAACGCTGGATGATGCCATTAAAATGGCCCGTGCCGGCATTGGCCGGGAAGACAAGCCAATTGGTGCCTTCCTGTTTGCCGGCCCTACCGGGGTGGGTAAAACCGAGGTGTCCCGTCAGCTGGCTAAGTTAATGGGTATTGAGCTGATCCGTTTTGATATGTCTGAATATATGGAACGTCATACCGTGTCCCGTCTTATTGGCGCACCCCCAGGCTATGTGGGTTATGACCAGGGCGGTCTGCTGACCGAAGCCATCAGCAAGCATCCCCATGCGGTATTGCTGCTGGATGAGATTGAAAAGGCCCATCCGGATGTCTTTAACCTGCTGCTGCAGGTTATGGATCATGGGACATTGACGGATAATAACGGCCGCAAGGCAGACTTTAGAAATGTTATTCTGATTATGACCACCAATATGGGAGCCGAGGCCATGTCCCGTTCATCCATTGGTTTCACCAAACAGGATCACAGCAGTGATGGTGCAGAGGCGATTAAACGCGGCTTTACGCCGGAGTTCCGCAACCGTCTGGATGCCATAGTACAGTTTGCGCCGCTGTCCGAAAAAGTCATGGAACAGGTGGTTGACAAGTTTATCTTTGAACTGGAAACCCAGCTCGCTGAGAAGAAAGTGGAACTGTATGTGGAACCGGATGCCCGTAAATGGCTGGCCCAAAATGGCTATGATGAGAAAATGGGCGCACGTCCAATGAACCGTCTGATCCAGGAAAGCATCAAAAAACCACTGGCCGAAGCCCTGCTCTTTGGTGAGCTGGAACACGGCGGCACAGTGGTGGTTTCAGTAGAAAATGGTGAACTGAAGTTCGATGTGAAAAGCCAGGTCGGCAAGGAAGATAAAGTTCACTAAAGTCTATTCCCGGGAGTGTGGGCATCCTTGCCCGCATAAATCTGAAAACCTAAATAGGGTTCATTCTGGATACGATATTACGATTATTGTTAACTTTAACCTGGAATGTGTAATGGAAAAGCAATCATGCGTCCTTCAGAAGCTCTGAAACTGCACAGAGAGCAAATAAAAAAAATAGTTCTTTCACATAGAGCAACCAATGTTAAAGTTTTTGGTTCTGTTATTGAAGACAAAGATACTGACTCAAGTGATCTGGATTTGTTGATTGAGCCAACACCGGAAACATCATTAATGGACATTGGCGCCATACGATATGAACTAAAGCAACTATTGGGTATCGAGGTTGATATTTTAACGCCGGATTCCTTGCCTGATTCATTTAGGGATAGTGTTTTGAAAAAGGCAAAGTCAGTGTGAGCAGGGAAAATAAACGGATTATAGATTATCTTAATCATATATTGGATGCTATTGACAGAATTGAACGCTAAGTCGAAAATATTGATGAAGTTGGCTTTATCGAAAATGAATTAATTCAAGATGCTGTGGTTAGAAATCTGGAAGTTGTTGGTGAAGCCAGCCGGAATATTGAACGAGATCACCCTGAGTTTGCAGAAAAACATCAGGAAATACCATTTAGTTTTGCATATGAAATGAGAAATGTTCTTAGTCAT
>JALVDE010000225.1 GCA_027009375.1 Gammaproteobacteria bacterium | reverse complement strand
TTAATGAGCGTGCCCACGCCAATATTCAGAAAGACGGTCGTTATTCGGTGATCCCCAGAATGTGGGGCGGTATGACTACACCGGACGAACTGCGTGCCATTGCCAATGTGGCTGAAAAATACGAAATTAAAGACGTTCACTTAACCGGTGGTCAGCGTATTGGCCTGTATGGTGTAGAAAAAGAAGTGCTGCCAAAAATCTGGGCGGATCTAAATGAAGCCGGTATGGTTTCCGGTCACGCTTATGGCAAAGCCATGCGTACTGTTAAAACCTGTGTTGGTAAACAGTGGTGCCGTTTTGGTACGCAGGATTCAACGGCTCTGGGTATTAAACTGGAAGAATTGACCTGGGCTTCCTGGATGCCGCATAAATTTAAACTGGCGGTATCCGGCTGTCCACGTAACTGTGCTGAAGCAACGATTAAGGACTTTGGTGTGGTCTGTGTGGATTCCGGCTATGAACTGCATATCGGCGGTAACGGCGGTATTAAGGTTCGGGCAACCGATTTATTATGCAATGTTGCAACGGAAGAAGAAGTACTGGAATACTGTGGAGCCTTTATTCAGTTCTATCGTGAAGATGCTCATTATCTCGAAAGAACGGCCCCATGGGTAGAACGTATCGGTTTCAGTCGTATTGAAGATACCGTTGTAAAAGATGAAGAGAAGCGCAAGCATTATTATAAGCGTTTCCTTGAAGCACAGAAAATTGCCCAGGTTGATCCCTGGAAAGAACGTGCCGTCGATGGTAAAGCCAAACACGAATTTGAAACCATTAAGGTGGTTCAGGCTTAAGCCGAGAGCTTCTCTCCCTTTGGCATCTGTCTGGTGTTAAAGGGAGCAGCATTTATCAAACTAATAAAATATTTAAGGTACTACTATGTCAAACTGGGTAGAAGTCGGTCAACTGGATGATATCCCCAAGCAGGGTTCCCGAGTTGTTAAAACAAGTGATTATAATATTGCGGTTTTCCGCACGGTCAATGATGAAGTCTTTGCTATAAAGGATGAATGTCCGCATAAACAGGGGCCTTTGTCTCAGGGTATAGTACATGACAGAAAAGTAACCTGTCCTTTACATAACTGGACAATCAGTCTGGAGTCAGGTGAAGCGTTAGGGCCGGATGAAGGCTGCACTAATGTTTTTGTGGCCAAGGTTGAGAATGGTGTTGTTTCAATAGATTTAGGTTGATTTTAGGGAGAATATGAATCCGTAGCTTCCAGGGGTATTATCTTTTCAGGGACGCTCGAGCACATCCATGTGTCGCTTTATCTCGGCATCCATGCCTCCATAAACCCTGAAAAGATAATACCCCTGGAAGCTACTCTTGAAGAATATAATCGGAAAAATTCTCACTCATATTTAGAGATTTGTGATGAGATAGATTTATAACTTCTGAGTATTTCAGTATGGATAGCTCTTGATGAAGTTTCGGAGGTAGGGACGCCGACGAAAAGCCTCCATGGATGGGCTCTTGATTATAAGAGAAGGCGTCTTCAGCAAGAGCTATCCATACTGAAATACGATCTATCGGTAAATGAGAAAAAAAGGGTATCCATGTTATTTGGCCGTAAAAAAAAGAATCCAGTTAAGATTGCAGATAAGGAAGTCGTTGAATGGAAATATACGACCTGTGGTTATTGTTCTACCGGTTGTTCCATTCAGGTTGGTTTAAATAAGGAAGGGGAGGCCGTATCCAGTCGTGGGGCTGCCGGGGCCGATGTTAACCGGGGGAAGCTCTGTGTTAAGGGGATTTTTGAACATGAACTATTCAAGTCCTCCGGTCGTGGTGATATGCCGCTGGTGCGGGATAAAATATTTGAAGGCTTTGAAGAAACAGACTGGGACAGCACCCTGGATCAGATGGCCTTTGAAATTACCCGTATTCAGAAAACCTATGGCCGGGATTCTTTTGCCATTGTTTCTACCGGTCAGTTATTAACAGAAGAATTTTACACCCTGGGTAAGTTATCCCGTGCCGTTATTGGTACCAATAACTATGATGGTAATACCACCCTTTGTATGGCATCTGCTGTTTCAGGTTATAAACGTTCCTTTGGTTCGGACGGTCCTCCTGGATGTTATGAAGATTTTGAGCACACAGAATGTTTAATAGCATGGGGCTCGAACCTGCCTGAGCAGCACCCTATTATTTACTGGCGTTTACAGGAAGCACAGGAAAAACGTAAGTTTCCCTTAATTGTCGTTGATCCGCGGGTCACCATGCTGGCCCAGAAAGCGGATATGCACCTGGCCATTAAACCGGGTACGGATGTGGTCCTGCTTAATGCCTTATGTCATGTTATTCTCGAAGAAGGTCTGGAAGACCGCTCTTATATTGAGTCACATACCAATGGTTATGAACAGTTTGAAAAGCTGGTGGCACAATACGATCCCACCACGGCGGCTGAAATAACCGGTATTGATGAAGATACTATTCGTAATGTCGCCCGTTTATATGCCAAATCCAGTGCCGCTATGAGTATCTGGACCATGGGTATTAACCAGAGTACTCATGGTTCTGATGGTGTGGTGGGTATTAATAATCTGAACCTGGTGACTGGTAATATCGGCAAACCAGGGGGCACGTCTTTATCCATTACCGGTCAGTGCAATGCCATGGGAACCCGTGAATGGTCATCCTGTTCCGGCCTGCCCGGTTACCGTTTGCTGGAAAATCCTGAGCATCGTCAGGAAATCGCCGATTACTGGGGCATTGATCCGGAATTCTTTCCTAAAAAACGTGGTTTAACTGAAACTGATATTTTTCCTGCTATTGAAACCGGGCAGATTAAGGGACTGTGGCTGGTGGCCACCAATCCTATGACGTCCATGCCTAATACGGCCCGTATTCGCAAAACTCTTGAGAAGCTGGATTTTCTGGTGGTGCAGGATTCTTATGCGGATGTGGAAACCACCCAGTATGCGCATATGTATTTACCGGCGGCTACCTGGGCAGAAAAAGAAGGGGTATTTACCAATACCGAGCGGCGGGTCAATATTGTCCGTCAGGTGGTTAAACCTCATGGTCATTCAAAATCTGATTTATGGATTTTTAATAATCTGGCCAAACGCTTTGAGCAGGGCCAGAGAGTAAAATTCCCCGATGAG
>JALVDE010000224.1 GCA_027009375.1 Gammaproteobacteria bacterium | reverse complement strand
TGAGTCCTATGTGCATCGTATTGGCCGTACCGGCCGTGCCGGTCGTTCCGGTGAAGCTATATTATTTGTTTCCCGCCGTGAAAATCGTCTGCTGCGTTCCATTGAAAAAACTACCCGCCAGCCGATTGTGGAAATGGAAATTCCTTCCGTTAAGAAAATCAATGAGCTGCGGATCAGCCGTTATAAAAAGACCGTTCTGGCGACCATTGAAAAACTCAAGGATAATAAAGATTACGAAATTTTTTCAAAGATTATTTCTGAATTGCATGAAGAAGAAGGCGTTGAAATACTGGATATTGCGGCGGCTCTGGCGCATATGTCCAATCGCAATAAACAGTTCCTGTTAAATGAATCCGAATTTAAACACCTTAAGGATAAACGCCCGTTTGATGAAGATGATCGGGGTTCCCGCAGAGATAAGCGCTCCGGTCGTAAAGACGGTAAACGGGATAACCGTCGGAAAAAAGAACTCTCAAGTACCAGGGCTATTCCCTTAAAAGGTATGCCCGATGTGGACATGGAGCGTTTTCGTGTTGAAGTGGGTTATGATCACGGTGTTAAGCCCGGTAATATTGTCGGAGCCATTGCCAATGAGGCCGGTCTTGACAGTAAAATGATCGGCCAGATTGAGATCTTTGATGATTATTCTGTGGTGGATCTGCCTTCCGGAATGCCTAAAGATGTTTATCAGGATCTTAAAAAAGCCTGGGTGTGCCAGCAGCAGCTTAAAATCACCTCACTGAGCAATGCAACAGCTGATGTCCGTGCCTTTAAACCTAAAAAAGGAAAAGGCAGAAAAAATAATAAACGCGCTCATCAGCAGCGTAAGCGCAGTGCTTAAAATAGCATAGCCGGAAGTCCTGACACTAGAAAATATCATCATTATCATCCGATAAAATTGAATGATCATGTTGTTGGCGGATCTGCTTACGCTTCATCAGCTTTTGCTGAGCCGCCAGCGGCAGATCGGTCAGCAAAATGATATTTTTCTCCAGTAACACATCAATTAAATCCTCCAGTACCCGGATAAATTCATCATCAGACTGATGCAGCAGATGGCTGGTATAATCATCAATATTTGCATTACGCAGGTAGGCAATAACATCAGGATGATCAGCCGGTAACTCTTCCAGAGTATTATTTTCAGAATGAGACAACAGGCCGGAAATATGGCCGTCTTTGTCCCGTTTTACATAGGGCATACTTTCAATCCTTATTATCATAGTGTAAAACTTGTTGTTTGGAATATAGCATATATAATCAGTATTACTATGCAAAAAAATCTAATAAATCCTGTTATGTCAAACTCTTCTGTAACAAATCAAGAGTCATTCTATGTCTGCTGAAAGTGAAAAGTCGGCGGAAACCATTGCTGAAGAAAGCGGCTTTGACTCTCAAGTTTACTGTGAAAAATGCCTGGATGATCCGTTGCTGGAATGTCTGCTCTTTATTACCAAACTGGAACACAGTCCCAGAACGGCAGAGGAACTTGTAGCCGGTCTGCCGCTGGTACATAATCGCCTGACCCCCGAACTGTTTAACCGGGCGGCTAAAAGAGCCGATCTGGAAAGTAAAATTGTCTATCGTCCTCTCAGACGTATTCCTCCTTTAATATTACCGGTTGTTCTGATCCTCAATGATAACCAGGCCTGTATTCTGGAAAAACTGGATTTAGAGAAGCAGGAAGCCAGTATTATCCAGCCTGTTTCTGGTGAACATACTACCCGGACAATCAGCCTGGATGAACTGGAAAAACTTTATTCCGGTTATGCTTTTTTTATCTCCAGGGGGTTTCAGTTTGACAGCCGTACCCCTGAAGTGCTGCTGACCCATAATAAACACTGGTTCTGGGGAACACTCTGGAACTCGGCCGGTATTTACCGGGATGTACTACTGGCTTCTTTTTTTATCAACCTGTTTGTTATTGCCAACCCCCTGTTTGTTATGAATATTTATGATCGGGTGGTACCTAATAATGCCATTGAAACCTTATGGGTAATGGCTATCGGGGTCAGTATTGTCTTTTTCTTTGACTATATTCTTAAAATTGTCCGTGGGCATTACCTGGAAACCGCTGGTAAAAAGGCGGATATTGTCCTGTCGGCTCTTATCTTTGAAAAAGTCATGTCCCTGAAAATGTCCGCTATGCCGGAGTCTGTAGGCGCATTTTCCAGTAACCTGAAGGAATTTGATGCGGTTCGAAATTTTTTAACTTCAGTCACTATGAGTACCTTTATTGACCTGCCTTTTTTTGTGCTGTTTATGATCACTATTGCCTATATCGCCGGGCCTCTGGTGCTGGTGCCTGTAGCGGCTGTTATTATTATTCTGGTGTATGGTTTTATTATTCATTTCCCGCTTAGAAAAATTGTTGAACGTACCTATAGAGCCTCCTCTCAGAAAAATGCCACCCTGATAGAAAGCCTGAGCAGTGTTGAAACCATTAAAACCAATAATGCTGAAGGTCTGCTGCAGCGTCGCTGGGAAGATGCCTGCGGATTTATTGCCAAAGAAGGTGTCAGGGCAAGAAACCTGTCCAATTCCATTAACTTTACATCGGGTTTTGTTCAGCAGCTGTCTATGGTGGTTACCGTTATTTTCGGGGTATATCTTATTGCTGATGGTGAAATGACCATGGGGGCTCTGATTGCCACCGTCATGCTGTCTTCACGAGCCATTCAGCCTATGGCTCAGGTGGCTAATCTGATCGCCAACTACCAGCAGACCAAAACGGCACTGGCCTCCTTAAATGAAATTATGCAGCTGCCGGTTGAGCGTGAAGAAAATAAAACCTATATCCATCGAGCCAGCTTTAAAGGTGGAATTGAGTTTATTAATGTTAGTTTCTCGTATCCTGGTTCGGATGAAAAAATTCTTAAAAACATTAATATAAAAATTAATCCCGGTGAAAAAGTCGGTCTGATTGGTCGTATTGGTTCGGGTAAAACCACACTGGAAAAACTGATTATGGGGCTTTATGCACCAACAGAAGGCTCGGTAAAAGTTGATGATCTGGATATTAATCAGATAGATCCGGCTAATTTAAGGCGTAATATCGGTTATGTTCCCCAGGATATTGGCCTGTTTCATGGTACCGTTCGGGAAAACATTGCCCTTAAGGCACCTTATATGCCGGGAGAGGAAATTATCCGCGTCGCCCGAATTGCCGGTGTGGATCGTTTTGTTAATAAAAATCCAGCCGGTTTTGATATGCGGGTAGGGGAGCGGGGTGAAGGTCTGTCTGGCGGTCAGCGTCAGAGTGTGGCCATTGCCCGTGCTCTGGTTATGTCGCCGCCCATATTGATCATGGATGAGCCCAGTAACTCTATGGATAATGCCACCGAAGCAGAACTGCTGGCCAAATTAAAAGCGGAAATTGCTGATCGAACCTTTATTCTGGTGACTCATAGAGCATCCCTTCTCAAGCTGGTGGATCGGATTATCGTCATTGAACATGGCACTGTTGTTGCCGATGGACCTAAAGAACAGGTTCTGGATGCCTTGAAACAGGGTAAGATTAATGTCAGATAATAAGATAGAAACCAACGATCTGGATTTTATACGCAGCAGCAGTGCCGCTATGCTGGAACAGACCCCTAAACGTTCCCGCCTGCTGCTGTATCTGATCATTATTATGATTGGAGTGCTGATTTACTGGGCTAACCATGCACCACTGGATGAAATTACCCGTGGCCAGGGTAAAGTAATTCCCTCGCATCAGATTCAGGTGATTCAGAATCTGGAAGGTGGTATTGTTTCTGAAATTCTCATTAATGAAGGGGATGTGGTTAAAAAAGGCCAGGTCCTGTTAAAAATTGATGATACCAACTTTGAATCCTCCTTTATGGAAAGCCGCCTGCGCTATCTGGAACTGCTGGCAAAAGCGGCCCGCTTATCAGCAGAAGCTGAGGGACTGGATGCCTTTACTATTCCTAATCAGGTATTAAAAGAAGCTCCCGATCTGGCAAAAAATGAACAGGCTCTGTTTCAGAGCAATAAAAAACGCCTGGCCAGTAATATGAATATTCTTAAAAACCAGGTTGAACAGAATAAACAGGCGGTTAAGGAAGCCCAGTCCAAACTGGAACAGATAAAACGCAGTTACAGGCTGGCCCAGAAAGAGCTGCGTATTATTAAGCCTTTGTTTAAAGCCGGCGCGGTCTCTGAAGTTGATGTCATCAAGCGGGAACGTCAGCTGAATGAACTGAAAGGTGAACTGGATGCCGTAAAACTGTCTATCCCGCGCCTGAAATCCAGTATTAATGAATCAGAAAATAAAATTAAGGAGCTGGTGCTGCGTTCCAAAAGTGAGGCCAGAGAAGAATTAAATGAAGTGGCGGCTGAAATTCCACGAATTCTTGAGTCAATTGACAGTCTAAAGGACAAAGTGAGTCGCACCAGTGTGCGTTCTCCTGTCAATGGTACCGTTAAACAACTGCTGGTTAATACCATTAACGGGGTGGTACAGCCGGGCATGGATCTGGTGGAAATTGTTCCTTCGGATGATACTCTGCTGATAGAAGCAAAAGTTAAACCTTCAGACATTGCCTACCTCTACCCTGGACAGAAGGCCATTGTAAAATTTACGGCCTATGATTTTGCCATCTATGGCGGACTGGAAGCCAAAGTGATTCAGATCAGTGCGGATTCCATTACCGATGAAAATGGTGATAGCTTTTACCTGGTAAAGCTGAAAACCGATAAAAATCATTTAGGCAAAACCAAAGATTCCCTGCCGATTATTCCCGGTATGGTGGCTCAGGTTGATATTTTAACCGGTAAAAAGACGGTAATGGATTATCTGTTAAAACCTATCCTGAAAACCCGTCAAAAAGCTTTAAGCGAACGTTGAAGTGAACATTTTCTAGTGAGACCGGATATTTTGTACAGGCTTTCTTACATAGCCCTTAAAAATTAACTTTATGTATTGAAACTGTAGAAATAGCTGATAAACTCATAATTAATAGAAAACCTGGACAGAAGTTCAGGTTTTGTTTTATTGAAAGGTTATAAAACGGACAGGTATTTATCCAAAATGATTAACAGACGCTTTATTTTTAAAGCATTTTTTTGCGGTTTTATATTAATATTGTTCCCGACATCGGTTTTTTCTGAAAACCTGAAGGAAGCCATAGAACAGGCTGTGACGACAAACCCCACGGTACTGGAACAGTTAAACCAGAAGTTGTCCAGAGATTATGATATTAAACAGGCCAGAGCCGGTTATTTACCCAGCGTTGATCTGAATGCCAGCTACGGTTCAGAAACATCCGATAATAATGCTACCCGGCTGACCAAATTTGGTCATTCCCGAAGCATGAACCGCCAGGAGGCTGCTCTGGTACTGCGCCAGATGCTTTTTGACGGTTTTGAAACCGCCAGTGAAACGGCTCGTCATGAGTTTCGTTCTGAGTCAGCAGAATTTCAACTGGTTAATCTGTCGCAGCAGGTGACCATTGATACTGTAACTGCCTATATTAATGTTCTGCGGGCTCAGAAACTGGTTAAGTACGCTGAGGACAGTGTGAAAATTCATGAAAAGATATACGACCAGGTGCAGCTTCGTTCATCCATGGGGGCTGATAACCAGGGATCGCTCAGTCAGATAGAAGGGCGTCTTAACCTGGCCTATTCCAACCTGGAAGCAGAGCGCAACAATCTTGAAGATGCGCTGACAGAATATGAAAGAGTGGTAGGCTCATTACCCAAAACAGCACTGGAAGAAGCCAGCTTTGATCTTAACTTCCCAAAGTCCTATGAAGAGACCCTGGAAAAAGCCCTGAGAAATCACCCGGCTATTCGTGCAGCCCAGGCTGATATTGAAGCGGTTAAAATGCAGCAGAAAACCTCTAAAAGCAATTATTATCCCGATCTTGAACTGGAACTCGGTAGTGAATGGGCTGATAATCAGAACGGTGTCCGGGGACATGATAATGGCCGCTATGCATTGCTTAACTTACGCTATAATCTGTATCAGGGCGGAGAACATCAGGCTCGGGTGGTTCGGGATGCCTACCTGATAGAGGAAGCTGTGCAGAGAAAGGATGTTACCCGTAGAAAGGTGGCCAAAGTGGTGGATATTGCCTGGAATGCTTACCAGTCGTCAGAAAAACGCGCGGCCTTTTTACAGAAATATGTGGATGCTACCATTAAGACGCGGGATGCCTATGAACAGCAGTTTCGGATTGGGGAACGAACCCTGCTGGATTTGCTGAATACAGAAAATGAAATATTTTCCGCGCATTCTGAAAATATAAAAAACCAGTATGAAAACATTCTGGCCAAATACCGGGTGATTGATTCCATGGGTATTCTGCTGCGGGAACTGCAACTGGATGTTGTCTCAGAAACTGCTGCAGTTAAACCTGAATAAATCAACTGAATGGAGCAGATATAAATTACTATGAATGTGTATGTTTATTCTGCTGATGAGTATGTCATAAAGCATTTTAAGGCTTTGTTTGCGGAAAATCAGAACAGAATATTTTATTTTAGTTGTTTATCTGATCTGCAGAATGCCCTGGAAAACGCTGAACCGTTGTTATTGCTTTTTCATCTTAATTCACTGGAACAGGATGCAACACAGGATATTGATGAGTTAGAAGAAAATCTGGAAGCAGAACTGGCTGCTCTGCAACACAGATATAAAGATATTCTTAATACCCTGGTTCTGACAAATAATCCTTATCCTGAGCAGGGGGTTCGTTTACTGGCTCTGAATGTGCGCGGTTATGCCAATACCTACCTGGATTCTCATAAACTTGAAATGGCGGTTAATGTCATTCAACAGGGAGAAATGTGGTTGGGCAGTTCCCTGGTGAATTATATGCTGGGTCTAAACCAGCCGTCCCGAAGTAGAAATTCAGCACAGGGAGATACCGTTAATCTTAATGCTGTCGTTTTTAAAACCCTGTCAGAACGGGAACAGCAAATTGCCCAGAAGATCCTGGCCGGGATGCAGAACAAATTAATTGCAGCGGAATTGGGTATAACTGAGCGAACCGTTAAAGCCCACCTGACCGCTATCTATAAAAAACTGAATGTTAGAAACCGTCTTGAACTGACCTTAAAGCTGCAGCAGGCCGATCGAAGGGAACGCAGAGAACGTCGAAAAATTTCCTGATCTTACCTACCGGTTTAAAAATTTTCGCCAGTTATTATAAATTATCAGTTAGAAATTTATTTTTTCTAATGTAGGTCAATGAGGTGTCATTGACAATATGTTATGATGTCAGGTACAAAGAATTTAAGGGGAATGATATGGTAGATGATACGGACAAAACAATAGAAGAATTGATTAAGGAAAATGAACGTCTTGCTGCGGAAAACAAGATGATCAGAAAAGGCAATTCCAAAGCGGTAAGAAAGTACAAACTGGAACAGTCATTAAAGCCCTATCAGGCAGAACTTATTCAGATGCAGAAATATCTGGAAGATACCGGTAAACGTATGGTGATCCTGTTTGAAGGACGGGATGCATCAGGAAAAGGTGGTACCATTCGACGGGTTACACGTTATATGAATGAAAAACATTATCGGGTAGTCGCTCTGGGTAAACCAACTGAAGAACAGAAAACCCAGTGGTTTTTCCAGAAATACGTACGCCACCTGCCTGCCGGCGGTGAAGTCGTGCTGTTTGACCGCAGCTGGTATAACCGGGCTATGGTAGAGCCGGTATTCGGTTTCTGTACCGAACAGGAATATAAAACCTTTATGAAGGGTGTGGTTGGTTTTGAAAAAGACCTGGTGCGTCAGGGTACGATTCTGGTTAAACTGTATTTCAGTGTGACCCGGGAGGAGCAGGCCCGCCGGTTTAAACGCCGTAAAACTGATCCCCTGAGACAGTGGAAACTGTCAGAAGTCGATGTGCAGGCTCAGGAACGCTGGGATGATTTTACCAATGTTAAATATGAAATGCTGAAAAAAACCCATACTGCATCAGCACCCTGGACTATAATCCGTTCCAATGATAAATATCAGGCCCGTTTGAATGCCATGAAAACCATATTAAACTCAGTGCCTTATACCCGTCTGGATAAAGACCTGGATTTTGTTCCAAACAGCAAGATAGTCTATTCCGGTGCTCATGAAATTGAGATTATGGAAGCTCAGAGACTGCGTGAAGGTAAGTTTGTTACTTAATGGCCAGGCAGTATAAATTTCGGCGGAACAGGCTGTTTATACCTTTATGGTTTTTATGGTCAGTTCTGCTGTTTTTAAGTTCCAGCCTTTATGCTGAAATTCTTTCTTTACCTCATGCCAAACTGGATGGTCATTTTATCCAGGGTGGTCTGGTTATAGGTAAAACCTCCCCCGGAAACCAGGTTTTTTTTAACAATAAGGCTGTTCGTGTTTCTCCCGAGGGGATTTTCCTTATTGGTTTTCACCGTGATGAACCTCTGCAGTTCAGCCTTAAAATAACTTCACCTGAACATACAGAACGCCTTGATACTTCTCTGAATATTAAAAAAAGACAGTATAAAATTCAGCGTATAAATGGACTGCCGCCCTCAAAAGTATCTCCAGTTAATCCGGAACTTCGTGCTCGTATAAAAAAAGAACAGCAACTGGCCAGACAGGCTCGTACCCGTGATGATGAACGAAGTGATTTTATGGCGCCGTTTATCTGGCCCACCATTGGACCCATCAGTGGTGTTTACGGCAGTCAGCGGATCTTAAACGGTAAACCCAAATGGCCGCATTACGGGGTGGATATTGCGGCTCCAACCGGTACTGAGGTACGTGCTCCTGCCGGGGGCGTTGTTACCCTGGCGCATCCGGATATGTTTTACTCTGGCGGAACCCTGATAGTAGATCATGGTCATGGACTGTCATCAGCTTTTCTGCATCTGAGTAAACTGCGGGTTAAAACCGGCGACAAAGTGAAGCAGGGTGATGTGATTGCTGAGGTTGGAGCCACAGGTCGGGCAACCGGTGCACATCTGGACTGGCGTATGAATCTTTTTAATCGGCGTATTGATCCGCAGCTGCTGGTACCACCGATGGCGGAAGTGCTGGCCAGTACTCCGGAACATAGCCGGACTCAGAATACACAGGATAAATAAATGCTTATGCTAAGATTATTGGTTTTTATTGTCGCACTTTCTTCTGCACTTCTTCCTGTGTCGGTTTTTGCACAGACTATTATGCAGAAAGTGAATGTTTTTGTTTCTATACTCCCACAGAAATATTTTGTTGAACGTATCGGTGGAGAGCAGGTCAATGTACAGGTTATGGTTAAGCCTGGACAGTCACCGGAAACTTTTGAGCCGTCACCTCGCTTAATGGCCCGTTATTCCGGTGCCGATGTTTACTTTACTATAGGCCTGCCTTTTGAGCAGGTCTGGATAAAACGCCTGGCTTCATTAAACGCTGCTATCCAGGTGATTAATACCCGGCCTGAGACAACACTATTATTACAGCAGACTCATCAGCACGACTCTGATAAATATAAAGCCCATCAACAATGGGATCCACATACCTGGTTATCTCCCATACTGGCTATAGAGCAGGCAAAAGTTATTTACAATGCACTCAGTGAATTACAGCCAGCTAATACGGCTCTGTTTGAAAAGAATTTCAGACAGCTTGAACAGCAGTTAATACAGCTGGATCAGAGCATTGCCGGCCTTTTCTCTAAAACCGATAAACATGAATTTCTCACCTTTCATCCGGCTTTTTCCTATTTTGCAAACCGCTACCATCTGACTCAGCGAGCTATTGAAATTGATGGCAAGGAACCTTCAGCCAAACAGATTGCCGCTCTTATCAGTGAACTGTCTGCTAAACAGGTGCCGAATATTCTGATAGAACAACAGTTTAATACCGTTATTGCCCGAACCATAGCCCGTTCTCTGAATGCCGGTTTATTGACCGTCGACCCACTGGCTTATGATTATATTCATAATATGAAGGACATTGCCGATAAAATAAATCGTTCACTATTTTAGGCAATAAATGGCCGATATTATTGTATAATCTATTGCTATGAATAACATACCCGCCATAGAAATCAGGGATCTGAATTTTTCCTTTAATGATCTGCCGATTCTTGAAAATATTAATATGACCATTGAAGTAGGTGATTTTGCTGGTCTGGTAGGACCTAACGGCGGTGGTAAAACCACTTTGCTGAAGCTGATTATGGGGCTGTATAAAATTCAGAGCGGTACTATCCGTTTATTTGGTCAGTCCATAAAAAAACATCGAAAACGGATTGGTTATGTTCCGCAATACGCCAATTTTAATAGCGACTTTCCTATATCTGTACTGGATACCGTATTACAGGGCCGCCTGGGCATAACTCGTTCCTTTGCCGGTTATGGCAGGAAAGATAAAGAAATTGCCTATAAGGTTATGCAGGAGACGGAAATCCAGCATCTGGCTCATCGGTCAATTCAGGCGCTGTCTGGTGGACAGCTGCAGCGGGTACTGGTGGCCAGGGCCCTGGCGACAGAACCTGAGATTTTGTTGCTGGATGAACCGACTGCAAATATCGATCAACGTTCTGAAAAAGATATATTTGATCTGTTTAAAGACATTAATCAGCGCATGACCATTTTAATTATCTCTCATGATATCGGCTTTGTATCGGATTATATTAACAGGGTATTCTGTCTGAATAAAACCCTGGTCTGTCATGATGCCTCACCGGTAACCAGTGACACGATTCACGCACTTTATGGTGATCATGTCAGTGAAATTCATCATCTTCATTCACATTAGGCGGATAACTAACCTGGACAAACAAGCATGATGGATTTTTTTAATACCCTGATGACCCAGAGTTTTCTGCAGAATGCTTTATTAGGTGGTATTCTGGCCAGTATCGGCTGCGGTCTGACCGGCAGTTTTGTGGTGGTTAACCGTATTGGATATATGGCCGGCGGTATTGCCCATTCGGTGCTGGGAGGTATGGGGATTGCCTATTATCTGAGTTATGACCCCTTTATTGCCGCTATTATTTCAGCGCTTCTGGCCGCCATTATTATCGGCGTTATTAAACTGAAATGGCGGCACCAGGAAGACACGGCTATTGGTGCTATCTGGGCAGTCGGTATGGCTATTGGTATTATATTTATCAGTAAATCTGATGGTTATAATGTCAATTTGATGTCTTTCCTGTTTGGCAATATCCTTATAATTTCCAGAGAACAGTTGTATGTTATGCTGTTTATGGATCT